>JAJDOJ010000116.1 GCA_022340215.1 Gammaproteobacteria bacterium | reverse complement strand
AGCAGGGACAGCGCCGCGCCGGGATCGTTCGTCATCCAGGCGCGACAACCGGCGCATAGTCGAACTATGCAACGGTTGTCGCAACACAGAGGACGGACGAAAAGACAAGCAGGGTGGTATGTCATTTGACAGAAATCGCCTAAGCAGAGACCCGACGGTCATCGCGGGTGAATTTGGCCCCCAACCGGGCTACAATGCCGCGCTTTCGTGCACCGACCAACAGACAAAGTCGACCTGTACTTGGAGATTGTTATGCCCTGGAACGAACCCGGTGGTGGCAAGGATCCCTGGAGCCAGAAGCCCACGAATCAGCAGGGGCCACCGGATCTGGACGAGTTGCTGCGTAAGTTGACCGACCGTTTTGGCGGCCTTTTCGGCGGCAAGTCCGGTGGTCGGTCTGGCGGCGCCAGCGGCAGCAGCGGCGGTGGCAGGGGGATGTCGATCGGCGCCCTTCTGATTGGGGCGGTCGTTCTTGTCGTCTGGCTTGGTTCCGGGATCTACATCGTCGATCCGGGCGAGGCCGGGGTGGAGCTCAGGTTTGGCGCCTTTCAGTCCACGACCGGACCGGGGCCCCACTGGCACATTCCCTACCCTGTGGAGACCGTTGAAATCGTCAACGTCAGCGAGATCCGCAGTGCGCAGCACAACGCCACGATGCTGACCCAGGACGAGAACATCGTCGCCGTGGATCTGGCCGCGCAGTATCTGGTCAGTCAGCCGGAAGACTACATTTTCCAGGTAAGGCTGCCCGACGCCACCCTGCGACAGGTGATGGAAAGTGCGCTGCGCGAGGTCGTGGGCAAGAGCAAGATGGACTACATACTCGCCGAGGGCCGTGCCGACATCGCACAGCGGACGATGAAGATCATGCAGGAAACGCTCGACGACTATCACACGGGCCTGCAGGTGACGACGGTCAATATGCAGCAGGCTCAGCCGCCGGAACAGGTGCAGGACGCGTTCAACGATGCCATCAAGTCGCGTGAGGACGAGGTGAAGTTCCGCAACCAGGCCGAAGCCTACGCCAACGGCATCATCCCGCAGGCGCGTGGTGAGGCGGCGCGGGTCGAGCAGGAGGCCGATGCCTACAGGGACCGTGTGGTTGCACACTCCGAGGGTCGCGCGGCGCGGTTTACCAAGTTGCTGACCGAATACAACAAGGCGCCGGAAGTCACGCGCGAACGCCTCTATCTGGACGCGATCGAGTCCGTGATGGCCGAGACGAGCAAGGTGATGGTGGATGTCAAGGACGGAAACAACCTGCTTTATCTTCCCCTGGAGCGACTGATGAATGCCGGCGCCGTGGGTGGCGCATCGAGTGACGCCACGAGGGCTAGCGATCCTGCCCAGGGTATGGTTCCGAGTGGTTCGACCCGGCCGGGCCGGACAACCATCAGGGAGGGGCGCTGATCATGAATTTCAAACGCTACGGCATCCTGGCGGTCATTCTGGGCATCGTCCTGCTCCTGTCCATCTACACCGTGGACCAGCGTGAAAAGGGCCTGCTGCTGAGACTCGGCGAGATCCAGAACGCCAACATCGGTCCGGGACTGCACTTCAAGATGCCGTTTATCAACAATGTCCTGTTGTTCGATGCCCGGATCCTGACGCTGGACGCTCAACCGGAGAGCTTCCTCACCAGCGAGAAGAAGAACGTAACGGTCGATTTCTTCGTCAAATGGCGCATCCTCGACACGGCCCAGTACTACCGATCGACCCGGGGTGAGGAACGAAACGCGATGGCCCGGCTCGCCCAGATCATCAAGGACCGATTGCGCAACGAGTTCGGCAAGCGCACCATTAAGCAGGCGGTCTCCGGCGAGCGCGGGGAAATCATGGAGATCCTTCAGGACAGCGCCAATACCGTGGCCAAGGATCTCGGTATCGCGGTGGTGGACGTGCGCATCAGCCGGATCGACCTCCCCGACAAGGTCAGCGCCTCGGTCTACGAGCGTATGCGGTCCGAGCGTGAGCGGGTCGCCCGGGAATTCAGGGCGCGCGGTATGGAATCCTCCGAACGTATTCGAGCCACGGCGGACAGGGAACGGACCGTGATTCTGGCAAACGCCTATCGTGACGCCGAACTGATACGGGGTGACGGTGACGCCAAATCCGCGGAGATCTATGCGAAAGCGTACAACGCCAATCCGGAATTCTACGCCTTTACACGCAGTCTCAACGCGTACACCTCGACCTTCAATGATCGGAGCGACATGCTGGTGTTGGAACCGGATTCTGATTTCTTCCGCTATTTCAACAGCTTGTCAGGTGGCAAGCCGACCCCCTGAAGCTTCGCGACGGCTGGTGTCTCCGATGACCTGCGATGTGGGATGATCTGCTGGCGGCAGTTGCGTTGATGCTGGTCATCGAGGGCCTGATGCCGTTTCTCAGCCCGCGGACCATACGCAGCACCATGGAGCAGGTTTCCCGCATGCCGGACAACAGCCTGCGTGTCGTCGGTCTGGCCAGCATGGTCGGGGGCGCGCTGCTGCTCTGGTTCGTGCGGTCCTGACGTCGAAATGATCCCGGGCGAACGCTGGCTGTTGCCGGAAGGCATCGAGGAGTCTCTGCCCGAGCAGGCCAGGAGACTGGAACGGCTGCGGCGCAAGCTGCTCGACCTGTATCACGCCTGGGGTTACGAACTGGTCCTTACCCCCTTCATCGAGTACCTGGAGTCGCTGCTGATAGGCACCAGCAGCGATCTCGATCTACAGACATTCAAGCTGACCGACCAGATCAACGGCCGCATGATGGGTGTCAGGGCTGACATGACACCGCAGGTCGCGCGCATCGATGCGCACGTGCTGCAGCGGGACGCGCCCGCGCGTCTGTGCTACCTCGGCACCGTGCTTCGTACCCGCCCGGACAGCGCCGGGGGGACACGCAGTCCGATGCAGGTGGGCGCCGAACTGTATGGACACACGGGTCTGGACAGCGACCTGGAGATCATCGGCCTGATGCTGGAGACCCTGGAGGCCGCAGGGCTCAGAGACATCTACATGGACCTCGGACATGTCGGCATCTTCAGGAACCTGATTCGCCAGGCCGGACTCGAGGTTCGCGACGAGTATGTACTCTTCGATCTGCTGCAGCGCAAGGCCTGCCCGGAGTTGGAGGAAACCCTTGGGGGACTGAAGCTGCCGGCCGGACTTCGGGAGATGCTGGTTTCGCTCGCCTCGCTGGATGGTGGCGACGAGGTGCTGGACGAGGCAAGGCGCGTTCTCCGGGGGGGCGGCCGGCCGGTGCTGGAGATCATCGACCATCTGGAGCGACTCGCCGGGGGATTGCGCGACAGGCGAACCAATGTGGATCTGCATTTCGATCTCGCCGAGTTGCGTGGTTACCACTACCACACGGGCGTGGTGTTCGCCGCGTATCAGCCCGGTATCGGATACGAGGTCGCCCGGGGTGGGCGCTACGACGACATCGGTGCGGCATTCGGGCGGGCGCGTCCCGCCAACGGTTTCAGTACCGACCTGAAGACGCTTTGCGCACTGTCCGATGCGGACGGGGACGGGGTTCGTCGCGGGGTGTTCGTCCGTACCGGGGACGTGGCGGCCGCCGCTGGAACCATCGCGGCGCTGCGTCGCGACGGAGCGCGCGTGATCTGCGAGCTGGAAGGCCAGGCCGCGACGGCCAGGGAAATGGGCTGCGATCGCGAACTGGCGAACCGCGGCGATGAATGGTTTGCGAAGGAAATCGAGTAGCTATGGGCAAGAGCGTAGTCGTACTGGGCACCCAATGGGGTGACGAAGGCAAGGGCAAGATCGTCGACCTGTTGACGGAGAATGCGCGGGCGGTGGTCCGGTTTCAGGGCGGGCACAATGCCGGGCACACCCTGGTCATCGACGGAGAGAAGACCGTACTGCACCTGATTCCCTCTGGAATCCTGCGGGATGGGGTGGAGTGCCTGATCGGCAACGGTGTGGTGCTGGCCCCGGATGCCCTGCTCGAAGAGATGCGAATGCTGGAGGAGCGGGGCGCTCCGGCGCGGGAGAGGCTGCGCATCTCGGAGGCCTGTCCACTGATTCTCCCTTATCACGTCATGCTGGATCACGCTCGCGAGGTGGCGCGCGGCAAGGCGGCAATCGGCACGACCGGACGTGGAATCGGACCGGCCTACGAGGACAAGGTCTCTCGGCGCGGGCTGCGCATGGGGGATTTGCTTCACCGCGAACGGTTCGCCGAACAGCTCGGCGAGGTCCTGGATTATCACAATTTCGTGCTCAAGCATTATTTCAAGGCCGAGACGGCGGACTTTCAGGAGATCCTGGACGGCGCTCTGGCGATGGTGGACGAGCTCGAACCTCTGATCGCGGACGTACCGCAGCGGTTGCACGAGCTGCGAGAGGAAGGGGCCAGCGTCCTGTTCGAGGGGGCGCAGGGCACGCTGCTCGATATCGATCACGGGACCTACCCCTTCGTCACCTCCTCGAACACCACGGCGGGTGGCGTATGCACGGGCAGCGGTGTGGGTCCGCACGATCTCGACTATATCCTCGGGATCACCAAGGCCTATACCACCCGCGTTGGCGCCGGTCCGTTTCCGACGGAGCTGTTCGACGAGATCGGCGAACACCTTGCGACGCGGGGTCACGAGTTCGGGGCCACGACCGGAAGGCCCAGGCGATGCGGGTGGCTCGATGTGGTCGCGCTGCGCCGCGCTGTTCAAATCAACAGCGTTACCGGTTTGTGCGTTACCAAACTCGACGTGCTGGACGGTCTGGAAACGATCCGGCTGTGCCTGGGATACCGGTGCAACGGGGTCGAGCACCAGGTGCCCCCGGTCGGTACGGAGTCCCTGGCAGCCTGCGAGGCGGTCTATACCGAAGTCCCGGGGTGGCGGGAGTCGACCGTGGGTGCGCGGCGTCTGGAAGACCTCCCGGCTAAGGCCCGAGATTACCTGCAAACTATCGGGGAAGTGCTCGGCGTTCCGGTTGACATGGTATCCACCGGACCGGAGCGCAGCGAGAACATCTTCATTCGCAATCCTTTCGGTTAACGGGTCGTGAGCGGCGCCGCAGATCCGGTCGCCCTGATCCCCGCCGCGGGTCTTGCCAGGCGACTTGGACGGCCGGCCGCCAGCAAGGAGATCCTGCCCGTGCGTTTGGGCCCTGACGATGTCGAGGCGCGACCGGTCTGCGAGTATCTGCTCGATAGCCTGTCGGCCGCCGGTGTACGGCGCGCGTTCGTCATCCTGCGTAGGGGAAAGTGGGACATACCCGAGGTCCTCGGAAATGGTGACCGTTTCGGCCTGCGGCTGACATACCTGGTAACGGACGCGACCCCCGGGATACCCTATACCCTCGATCAGGCATCGCCACTGATCGGCAACGGGACGGTGCTCCTCGGGTTCCCGGATATCCTCTATCATCCCAGAGATGCCTTCGGCGCCCTGCTGCGCCGCGCCCGCGACGGAAGCGCGGAGGTCGTGCTCGGATTGTTCCCGGCTGATGACCCGAGCAGGATGGACATGGTCGACATCGATGCGGATGGCCGGGTTCGGAACATCGTCATCAAGCCGGAAACGACCACCCTGACCCTGACGTGGGTCCTGGCGGTCTGGTCGCCCGAGTTCACGCGATTCATGCACGACTACCTGGGATCGGTCCTGGCGGCGGTGGCGGGTGGCCGGTACCCGGACCCGGATTCGCCTCGCGAGCCCTATGTGGGTGACGTGATACGCGCCGCGATGGCCAAGGGGATGCGGGTCGAGGGCGTCGTGTTCCAGGGAGGAAACTGTGTCGACATCGGGACGCCCGAAGACCTGGCCCGGGTGACGCCATAGAAACGGACGGGCTTTTTCTCGGTCGCCCGCTACCATCGCCTGGCGGCGCTGAGGGGTATCACTTCGGTAGCAAGGGGAAACGTTCGATCAGGCGCCAGTCCTCCGGGCGACCCTGAGTGCGGACCAGGTCGAGATGCGTGGCATTGAATCCCGGCGGGTAGGGGTGGACGACGTCACGTGGGCTTGTGACAACAGATGACCTTCCTTGACTCGGGGTTATGTCTCTCGCATTGAGTCCTTGTTACGGTTAGTACGGTTTCCGCTGGAGAGAAAACTCACCCCGACACCCTCCCGCGACATGCGTACGATGATGGCGTTCTTGCGGTAGGTCTGGATCACGTTTCCCTGCTGAAAGACAAAAACGAGCGAAAGTTTCGCGCCGATATTCACCGGAAAACTCGGCGAACGGAGAAAGACCCCGCGCAAGCTGACATCACTCGCGGCGCATCGATGCACGCGCATTCCCCGGTAGTACACCAGTACGCTGTTGACCGGAAGGTTCTTGCGCTCGTGGCTGCGTCGTTCCTCGACATTACCCATAACTGAAGCCATCTGGAGATGAATCGATGGGATAAACTTACCCGATTGTCCCGTTTCTGTCTGCGAATCAGGTCGCAACCGGTTTCCGCGGGACATTTGCCCCAATGAAACGCCTAAAATGATCCAAAACGCACGATTCCATCACGCAAATCCGTGAAAATTTCCACGACATCCCTCGTCACCGTACTGATCCTTCTGATGGTTGTATCGCTTTCCTGGTGGACCCTCTCGCGATCACCGGCGCGGACGGAAACTCTCACCGACCTGCCCTGGCAGATTGAGCAGCACGATGACGGCTCGACGAGCGTTTTCGGCCTGCATCTCGGCGAGGCGGTATTTCAGGATGCTGCGGCAAAGTTCGGGCCGCCCGAGTCCATTGCAGTATTCGCCACCGATGCAGGCCCACGATCCCTGGAGGCCTATTTCGGGCGGGTCACGCTCGGTCGAATGGATGCGCGCGTGATCGTCAACCTGGATGCGGATCCGGCGTTGATGGAGGACCTGACGCGCAGGGCGCGGGAGCGGGAGGCCCAGCCCAGCGGCGCGACCCGGCTGACGCTGCCGGCGGCGATCTGGGACGACCTGGCGGACCGGCCGGTTGCCAGCATTACCTACCTACCGGAGTACGGCGGCCTGGATGAGGCATTCATGAGAGCCCGCTTCGGCGAGCCCGCCTCGACAGCGAATCCGGACAGGGGACAGGTGCAGCTGGTTTACCCGGATCGGGGCGTGAGGATTCTGGTGGACGAGGCAGGAAAAGAGATGTTCGAATACAGCCCGGTACGATGAGCCGATCGGAGTGGCGAACCGGGTCCCCGCGCCGCGACCCGATGCACGACACGCGTGCGTACGGGTCTGTTCCCCCCGGACGAGGGCGGTAACCGTCCGGTGATCCACATCCGCTACGCCAACCGTCTCGAGTCGCTCGCCGGCATGCTCGTCGAACGCATCGCCACGGATCCGGTCGGCGTGCTCGAGCCCGAAGTCGTGGTCGTACAGGGACCCGCAACGGCACGCTGGCTGACCCTGTGGTTCGCCGAACACATGGGCATCTGTGCCAATGTCCGGTTTCCGCTCCCGGGGGGGTTCATCTGGGACGTGTTTCGGACCAGTCTTCCGGAACTGCCTGAGGAGAACGGTCACCAGCCGGCGGTGATGGCATGGCGCATCATGTCGACCCTGGACGAGCTGCAACACCGGGCAGAGTTCGCGCCGGTCCGAAACTGGCTGACCGGCGGGGACGAAACCCGGCGCTATGAACTGGCCGTGCGGCTGGCCGAGACGTTCGACCAGTACCTGGTATACCGGCCTGACTGGATTCGGGCCTGGGAGGCGGGGAGGGCCCTCGAGGGACTCGAGGCCCCGCACGCAGGCTGGCAGGGGCGGCTCTGGCGATCGCTGGCGTCGGCGACGGGCAGTCCTCACTGGGTCGAAGCCTGGGAGCGTTTTATCGATTCGGTGCCGGCCCCCGCGAGACTGCCCCGGCGGATTTCCCTGTTCGGACTGCCGACCCTGTCGCCGGGCTACCTGGACGTCCTCGCGCGGCTCCCGGCGGATTGCCGGGTTGAACTTTACGTCGTCAATCCGTGCCGGGAATACTGGTCCGAGATCGTCTCGAAACGCACCCTGGCCAGGCGTGCCGGGTCGGGCGATCCGGAGGCCTCCTGTTTCGAGACCGGCAACGGCCTGCTCGCTTCCCTGGGCGGGCAGGGTGCGGAGTACATCGACGCGCTCCAGGACCTGCCTGCTGTGGAAGTCGCGGATTATCGGGACCCGGGCACCGGTAACCTGCTGAGTGCGCTGCAGAGCGATATCCTGAACCTGCGGAATCGTGGTAGCGACGACTGGCCTGCTTTGACTCTGGTGGAGGATGACCGGTCGCTGCAAGTTCATGTCTGCCATGGCCCGATGCGCGAAGTCGAGGTGCTGCACGATCGGTTGCTGGCGATGTTCGACGAAGACGCCGGGCTTGCCCCGGCGGATGTCGCCGTCCTGGTGCCGGACATCGCGGCCTATGCCCCGTTCGTCGAGACCGTGTTCGGCGGTGCGGAGCCCGAGCGGCGCATCCCCTTCGGTCTGGGTTCGACGCAGACGCGCGGGGACCACGCGCTCGTTGCGGCATTCGATGTCCTGCTGGACGTTTCCATGGGGCGGTTCGGGGCCGATAGTGTGATGGGTCTGCTCGACGGACCGGCGCTCCGGCGTCGTTTCGGGCTGGAGGACGCCGATCTCGAGCGCGTCCACGAACTGGTCCGGGAAGCGGCTATTCGCTGGGGGGTGGACGCCGGTTTCCGCGCGGCTGAAGGACTCCCCGAGCTTCCCGACAACACCTGGCGGGCAGGCCTGGATCGTCTGGTGCTCGGCCATGCGATGGGCGGGGAGGGCGAGACGCCGTTTGCCGGGATCCTCCCCGCCGCAGCGGTCGAGGGCGCAGGCGGATTGACTGCGGGCCGGTTGTGCCGATTCGCCGAGGCGCTGTTCGAACTGCGTCCGCGCCTCGCTCAGGATCGGCCCGTGTCGGCCTGGCTCGGCGTGTTCCGTCAACTCCTCGATGAATTCTTCGCGCCGGACGATGCCGAGGAAGCCGGGCTGCGGGCCCTGCGCGAGGCCCTGGACGCGGTGGGGGCGCAGGCGCAGGGCGCCGGGTACGGCGCCCCTCTGCCGCTGGCGGTCATGCGTGCCGCGATCCGCCGGCAACTCGATGGTCCCGCAGGAATCGCAGGTGCGTTCTCGGGCGGGGTCTCGTTCGGCGGTCTGGCAGTCATGCGCGGCATTCCTAGACGGGTCGTCTGTGTTCTGGGGATGAACGATGGCGCGTTTCCGCTTGTCCGGCGGGGGTTCGATTTCGACCTGATGAAGGACGACCATCGAAGGGGCGACCGCTCGAGGCGCGACGACGACCGCTATCTGTTTCTGGAAACCCTGCTGTCCGCGCGCGATCGGCTGTATCTGAGCTACACGGGGCGAAGCGTTCGTGACGACTCCGTGCTGCCGCCCTCGAGCCTGGTCAGCGAACTCATGGAATCGGTTGACAGGGGGTTCGTCACCACCAGCGGTGAGGCCCCGGCAGATGCGATCGCCACGGTTCACCCGCTGCAGCCCTTCAGCACGAAGTACTTCGCCGCCGGCACCGGCGACTTCAGTTACAACCGATCCCTGGCGGAGGCCGCCCGGGCTGCCCTGCAGCCGGTCGCACCGCGCCCTTTCCTTGACGTTGATCTGCCGGAGCAGGAGGAAGGCATCGACCGGCGCCGGATTCCCCTGGCAGACCTCGAAGCGTTCCTCGTCAACCCGGTGCGCTTTGTGGTTCGCCGCCGGCTCGGTATCCTGCTCGACGAGAAGGATGCCACGGTGGAGAACGCCGAGCGGTTCCGGCTCGACTGGTTCGACCAGGACGCGGTGAGACGGGAGTTGGTTTCCCACTTGCTGCGCGGCACGCCCCCGGAGGAGACATTCTCCCTGTGCCGGTCGAGGGGTC
This sequence comes from Gammaproteobacteria bacterium, assembly GCA_022340215.1. Lineage (NCBI taxonomy): Bacteria > Pseudomonadati > Pseudomonadota > Gammaproteobacteria > Gammaproteobacteria bacterium. The sequence continues at coordinate 8,311 of JAJDOJ010000116.1, read as the reverse complement.
TGCTGCCCCACGGCAGCGTCGGGCGGGTCGAATTCGACTCGCAGGTCTCCCTGGTGAAGGCGATCCTGCCGAGGATCGAGCCGTGGCGCGACGAGATCGACGGATATGCCGATATCTCGCTCGAGATCGGAAAGCACGAGGTCTTTGGACGTATCACGGGGGTTGGCCCCGGAGGGCATACCGACTGGCAGCCCGTCACCACCGGTGCGCGCCACTATCTCCGGCTATGGCTGCGTCACCTGTCGATCAACGCCGCCAGACCCGCCGGGGCCGGCAGGGAGAGCCGCTTCGTGGGGGAGGACGGGACGCTCACCGCACGACCCGTCGAGGATGCCCTCCCGCAACTTTCCTCCCTGCTGGGCATTTTCGAGGCGGGCATGAGGAAGCCGCTGCGCTTTTTCCCAAACAGCGCACTGGCCTTCGCTTCGGCAGGAGAAAAGCGGGACCCGCTGGACGCCGCGCGCAGGGTCTGGGACGGAAACCCGCCCTATTCGCGGCCGGAGTCCGACAATCCCTACTACCGACTCGTCTTCGCCGGGACGGACCCGCTGGATGCGCAGTTCGCTGAACTGGCACGGGATATATTCGGACCGATCCTCGATCACACGGAGAGGGTACCATGAGCGTGCTCGATTCCATGCAGTCCCTGCGTATCTTCGACGCACCCATGGCCGGCAGCAGTCTGGTGGAGGCCAGCGCCGGGACGGGCAAAACCTACACCATCACCGGGCTCTATGTGCGCATGATCGCCGAGGGCCCCTGGTCGGTGGACCGGATACTGGTCGTCACCTACACGAACGCGGCGACCGCGGAACTGCGCGACCGGATCCGGCGCGCCCTGGGTGAGGCCCTCAAGGCGCTTCGCTCGGGGCGGCACGGCGGTAACCCGTTTCTCAGGGATCTGCTCGCACTCGACTTGGATCGGGAGATCTGCGCCCGTCGTATCGAGATCGCGATGCTGGAGTTCGACCTGGCCGCGGTCTACACCATTCATGGCTTCTGCCAGCGGGCGCTGGCCGACCACGCCTTCGAGAGCGGTGCGGCGTTTGAGCTGGAGTTGCTGCCGGACGAGTCCGAGCTGCTGCTGGAGACCGTGCGCGATTTCTACCGGCGGGAATTCTACAACGCCCCCGGGACATTCGTAGCCTACGCGCGGGCGCTGGAACCGGAGTCGATGCTCGGCTGGGTGCGGTCGTTTGTCGCAAGGCCCTACCTCGAGGTTCGAACCCCCGAGATCGTTTCCGGCGAAGACGCAGAGCGTTCCTTCCTCGAGGCCTATGCGTCGGCTCGAGGTCTGTGGGAATCCTCGGCAGACGAGGTGGTGGACCTGCTGCTGAACTCGACGGCTCTGCACGGGGGCAGGTACCGCAAGAAGAGCATACCCGGCTGGGCCGCGGAACTCGGCATCTATCTCAATACCTCGGTTCCGGGTGTCCGCATCCCGAAATCGTTTCCGAAGTTTACGTCAAGCGTGATCGGCGAATCCCTGAAAAAGGGGCAGGAGCCGCCTGTGCATCCGTTTTTCGATGCCTGCGAGACGTTGCAGGCCGCCGCGGAAGCGCTCGCAGTGGCGTACGATTCACGTCTGGCGCACCTGCGCGCCGGGCTGATCCAGTATGTCGACGACGCGATGTCAAAGCGCAAGCAAGCGCTGGGTCAGCAATCCTTCAACGACCTGCTCATCGGGCTTCAGACCGCGCTCGAGGACGAGGGTGGCGAGACCCTGGCTGCCACGCTCCGACGGCGTTTCGGGGCAGCGCTCATCGACGAGTTCCAGGACACCGACCCGATCCAGTACGGGATCTTTCGCAGGATCTGGGGCGGGACGGACGCACCGGTGTTTCTGGTCGGGGACCCCAAGCAGGCCATCTACAGCTTTCGGGGGGCGGATGTCTTCGCCTATCTGCAAGGGCGGAATGACGTCAGTCGAAGCTACACCCTGCGGGAGAACTGGCGTTCCTCGCCGGGCCTCATCGACGCCGTCAACACCTTGTTCGGTGCGGTCGACGACCCCTTCGTCCTGAAGGACATCGGCTATTCGCAAGCGGTCGCGGCCCATCGCGAGCGGGAAACGATGGCGGATCCCGGCGGGGACGATGCGGCCTTCCACTTCTGGTTCGTGGGCGCGAGGGAGGACGGCGAGCCGTGGAGCAAGGCGGAGGCTGTCGGGATCGCCACGGAGGCGACCGCGGCCGAGATCGCGAGACTGATCGAGGCGGGCAGGCGGGGAGAGGTCCGCATCGGGCCGCGTGCCCTGGGCGGAGGGGATATCGCCGTTCTGGTTCGCAGCCATTCCCAGGCGGCGCAGATGAGCGCCGCGCTGTCCGGGCTCGGTGTGCCCAGCATCGAGCAGTCCCAGGAATCGGTCTATCGATCGGAGGAGGCGCTGGCGCTCGAACGCCTGCTGGTCGCGATCGCGGAGCCCGCCCGGGAGGATCGGGTCGCCGCGGCCCTGACCACCAGCCTGCTCGGTATGACGGGAGACGATTTGTTCGCCCTGCGCCAGGATGCACGGCGGTGGGAGGCACGGTTATCGGCATTCCAGGACTGGCGCCGTCGCTGGCGACAGTCCGGATTCGTCCGCATGGTGCATGACATCCTGCGCACCGAGGGGGTGGCCCGGCGCCTGCTCGCCCGGCCCGGCGGGGCGAGGGCGTTGACCAATTTGCGCCACCTGATCGAATTGCTTCACGTGGAGGCCCGGCACAGGCGGGGCATCGACGACCTGCTGCAGTGGCTCGCCGAGCGCCGATCCGGGGAGGTGAGTGCGGGCGAGGAGGCGCAACTGCGCCTGGAGAGCGACGGGAACCTGGTGAAACTCGTAACCGTGCACAAGAGCAAGGGCCTTCAATACCCCGTTGTCTTCTGCCCCTACGTCTGGGACGGCGCCTTGCGCAACAGGGTCGCCGATACCGTATACCACGACCCGGATCGGGAGTCTGTCTCGGTATTGGATCTGCGCGGGGATTCCCCCGCCGCCGAGCAGGCCGTGGCGCGCGAGGAACTCGCCGAAAACCTGCGTCTGCTCTACGTGGCGCTGACCCGCGCGGTGCATCGCTGCTACGTCGTTTGGGGCGCGGTCAGGGGTGCGGAACGGTCGCCGCTCGGTTGGTTGCTGCACCCTCAGGACAACGGGATATCCGACGCTGCCGAAGCTGGCGCGAAGGCCGCGCCGCTCGACGGGAACGAGCGCCTGGAGCGACTGAATCGTCTGGCGGCGGAGAACCCGGGCGTCTTTCGCGTCGCGCCCGTCGAGAGCGTGATGAAGGCGCGGGGTGTCGAGGTCTCGGCGGATGCCCTGCCGTCACTGGCGGCAAGACGATTTGGCCGGACCTTGCGACCGGGGCCGGTCGTCACGAGCTTTTCGGCGCTGACAAGCGGGAACGACGCGGAGGCGCCTGATTACGATTCAGGGATCGTTTATCCCCGGGAGCGGGCCGGCGGCGCCGGATCGGGAACGATCTACGAGTTTCCGCGGGGCGCGCGGGCGGGCGTCTGCCTGCACGAGGTCTTCGAATTGGCGGATTTCACGGACAACGACCCCGCGGCACAGAACGAGCTGGTGGACCGGACCCTGGTCGCTCATGGCTTCGATTCCCGTTGGGGACCCGCCGTGGTGGCGATGGTCCGGCGGGTACTGGACGCCCCGCTGGATGGAGAGGGCCGGGTGAGACTCTCGGACGTCGAGTTGGGGAAGCGTCTTAACGAGCTGGAGTTTCACTACCCGATCGCCCCGGTTCATGCAACGGAACTGCGGCGTCTGGTTCGTGCCGCGTCGGTGGGGGAGGTCTCAGGATCGGGTTTTAGCTCGCACGGTTTCATGAAAGGCTTCATCGACCTGATGTTCGAGAGTGACGGACGCTATTACGTGGTGGACTACAAGTCCAACTGGCTCGGAGACACGCCGGGCGACTACCGGCGGGAGCGGCTCGAGCTCGCCATCTCCGCTCACGACTACGACCTTCAATACCTCATCTACACGGTAGCGGTACACCGTTTGCTGAGGGCGCGGATACCGGGGTACGACTACGCGACGCATTTCGGCGGGGTGGCCTACCTGTTCCTGCGCGGGATCGACCCCGATATCGATCCGGACAATGGCGTCTTCCGGGACCGACCGGCCGCCGGTTTGATCGATACCCTGGACCGGTATTTCGGCCCAGGGCAGGAAGCCGCCCTATGCTGAGCCGGATCGAATCCTGGCGCGAAGACGGCCTGGTGACCGACATCGACGCCTGCTTCGCACGCCTGATAGACCGGCTCGGGGGCGGCGTCCCCGAGGTGACGCTGGCCGCCTGCCTGACGAGTCATGCCACGGATGCCGGACACGTCTGCCTGGATATTCGCCGCCATGCGGGCGCTGCCGTGTTCACGTCGCAGGACGATTCCCCCTTCACGGCGCCGGATCTGGAGACGTGGATCGGCAGGCTCTGCGAATCGGCGGTGGTAGGCAAACCCGGAGACTGGCGACCGTTGGTGTTCGACGGTCGCGGCAGGCTTTATCTCCACCGCTACTGGAAGGACGAACAGTTACTCGCGTTCGATCTGATCGCGCGCTCCAGGGTGGTGGACGAGCCGGAGGACGGAGACCGCGCCCGCGAAGCGCTGTCCCGCCTGTTCCCCAGGGTTCAGGGAGCGGACACGGACTGGCAGAAGGTCGCGGCAGGTGTCGCCCTGCGTAACCGGCTCTGCGTCATCTCGGGCGGACCGGGCACGGGGAAGACCACCACGGTGGCGCGCCTGCTTGCGTTGCTGCTCGAACAGCCCGGGGGAAAGACGCTCAGGATGGCCCTGGCGGCGCCCACCGGAAAGGCCGCGGCGCGTCTCACCGAGTCGATCCGCTCGGCCAGGGAGGCGCTGTCCACCGGTGCCGCGATCCGCGGGGCGATGCCGGAGGCAGCAGTAACGATCCACCGCCTGCTCGGCGTGTGGGCCGGGCGACCGGGTTTCCGGCACCACGCCGGCAACCCGCTGGCCCTCGACGTGCTGGTGGTCGACGAGGCGTCCATGGTGGACCTTTCTCTCATGACACGCCTGGTCGAGGCCCTGCGCGAAGATGCCCGCCTTATCCTGCTCGGGGACCGAGACCAGCTCGCCTCCGTCGAGGCCGGCAGCGTGCTGGGGGACATCTGCGAACGCGCCGGGGAGATGCCCTGGTCCGCGCGACAGGCCGAGCGTATCGCCAGCCTGACCGGCGAGGACGTCGGCGCGGGCGGTCGCGACCCGAATGGGATCGCGGACAACGTGGTACTGCTGCGACACAGCTACCGGTTCGCCGCGGGCGGCGCGATCGGGGCGCTCGCCGCAGCGGTCAACGCCGGGCGTGCGGATGCCGTGGCCGAGGCGCTTCACGACAATGGCGAGGCGGTACGTATCGATCCCCACTCGAACCGTGAACCCGTCCCTTCATCTCAGTATGTCGAGTCGTTCCGGGATCTGGTTGCGGAGGGGGATCCGGAGCGTGCGCTGGCGGGTTTCGACGGGTTCCGGGTCCTTTGCGCCCTGCGTGCGGGGCCAGCGGGCGTGGTCGCCGTCAACGCCGCCGTGGAGGCGGCGCTACGCCAGGCGGGCCTGGTTCGGGGGGCCGGCGAGTGGTACCAGGGCCGTCCGGTCATGATCACCCGCAACGACTACGCGCTGGGTCTGTTCAACGGCGACATCGGGATTTGCCTGCCCGATTCGGAACGCGATGGAGAACCGATGGTCTGGTTCCGGATGGCCGAGGGTCTCCGTCCCGTGTCACCGGCGCGCCTGCCGGCGCACGAGACCGCCTGGGCGATGACCATACACAAGAGCCAGGGCTCGGAATTCGACCACGTCCTGCTCGTACTGCCCGAAACCGACCACCGCCTCCTGACCCGCGAACTGCTCTACACGGCGATCACCCGGGCGAGACGGTCGCTGGAGATCCGGTCCCCGGCCGGCATCCTGGACGCCGCGGTATCCCGGCGGATTCATCGGGAATCGGGACTTGCCGAGCTGTTGTGGGGAACCTCGCAACCCGACCCGGTTTCATGACCGTTCCGGTGACCCGTCAGTCGCCTCGGTGTCCGGATCTCGTCCTCAGCCACCCCAGGGGGTCGGCTGGGTCGACGTCATCCATCAGGGGTAGCTCCCGGTCCTGGTGTGTAATCTGGTAGACCAGTCCGATCCAGTTGCCGACGATGGCTTCGGCAGTGTCGTGCCAGGTGTTGTGCAGGTTTGGGATGAGCAGGTGCTCGGGGAAGGGCGGAAGCCCTGCCCCCTCACTCCGGGCCTTCTCGATCCGGTCCAGATACTCCGTCAGGACCGCCCTGTTCAGCTCGCTGAAGTGGTTGTCGACGAACGGTGGACGGTCGGGACGCTCGCCTGTGGCGTAGCGCATCACCTCGCGCTTGTATTCCTTGAGCAGGCTGATGGTGTCGTACTCCGGGTGGCCCTGGAAGAACACCGTACAGAATCCGTCCTCGCTCACCGCCAGGTGAACTCCGGCCGCCTCGCTCTCGACGAGCACGTGGACACCGGCGGTTTCGAATTGCGACCGGCTGATGTCGTTAAACCGCGAGTGCGGCACGTCGAAGGATGTGTTGACATCGTTAACCAGCGGATGACTACGTTCCACCACGCAGTGCCGGAACACCCCCCAGCGCTTGGCGGGCATCGCGCGGCGCGCCTGGCCGTAGCGGAACTGCATGACCGCATGCGTCGCGAGGCAGGAGCACAGGGTCGAGGTCACATGCTCGGCGGCCCAGTCGACGACCTCGATCAGGGGTATGCGAAACGCCTCCTGCGAGAGATCGGGGTGTGTGACGTTGGCGCCGGTGATGATCAGGGCGTCCAGGCCGTCCTCGCGGATCTTGTCGAAGGTCTCGTAATAGCGCGCGATGTGCTCCCTGGCGCGCCGGCCACGCGGCAGTTCCGGCAGGGTAAAGGGATGCATGTAGAACTGTGCGATGGGGTTGCTCTCTCCCACGAGCCGGTAGAACTGCCGCTCGGTGGCCTCCAGCGCGGTGTCCGGCATCATGTTGAGCAGGCCCACGTGGAGTGCGCGGACTTCCTGTTGACGCGCGCGACCCGCCGCGAGGACTGTCTGCCCCTCGCGGCGCAGCCGCTCGAAGGTGGGGAGTTCCGTGTAGGCGACCAGCGGCATCTCAGTTTCCGGAATTCGGGGTCCGTGGTGTGCGGTCTATCGCGGTCTCGAGCAGTTCGAGAAAATCGGATTCGTTGCGGACCGCCGCGACCTCCCCCGAGGTCACCGTATATCCGTAAGGGTCGGCGATCGCCTCGTAGCGAGGCACCCGGGAGTGGAACAGCCGGGGAAAGATCCAGCGGGTGAAGTCGTCGGGATCGATCTGCGCGGCATATTCGAGTTCTTTCGCCGCCAGGTAATTGCCGAGCTGTTCGGTCAGAAACTCCGGCCGGTAGTACAGGGGCTTGGGGTCGCTCTGCGCACGGCGGATCAGTTCCTTTTCCTGCCCAGCGTCCGTCACCTTGATATAGAGGATCAGGGTGTGGCGGGACAGCAGCTCGATGACGCCCGGGTCCTCCAGTTCGCAGAGGCTTCCACCCACGTCGTTGACGAAGTGCCCGTAGCCATAGATCTCGCGTGCCTTGTAAACGAACGCGGGCACATCGTGCATGGCGTTGATTTCGGCCTGCCGGTACATCGCCTGGCGCCGCTGGAACTCTGCGAGTGGCACTCCACCCATCTCCGGGTTGCCGACCTTGCCGACGAAACTGAGTACCGGCCCCAGATCGTCCACCTTGATGTTGTTACGAATCGAGATCCAGTCCCGTCGCAGCAGGTCGCGCAGGAAGGGTACCTGCATCGCCTGCTGCTTGATCAGGTCCAGGATCGATTCGTACAGATAGCGGGTTCCAATGCGGTAGTCGCCCGAATAGTGGAACCAGTCCTGCCGGCGCAGCAGGCCAGACAGGAAGGTCTTGCCCACACCGGACATGCCCAGCAGCGTGACGCACTTGTGGTCCCAGGCGCGGAACTCCTCGACGCTGAATTTCACCCGTTTCGTCTCTCCCGTTTACGTGTTTTCATTCTAATCCAAGCGCGACCGCGCGATTCGCGATTCAGGGGAGATCAAGGGACATTTCTTCAGCCCGCACGTGCCCGGTTGCAGGTGGGTGCGGCGATTCGGGAAAGGGAGGATAAATGGGGTCAGTACCGAATGGCACCGACTTAAGCCCAACCGTCTGATACCACGAGGAAATTTCTGGGCTGTCTGGCCCAGATGGTAGGCTGAAGGTTGCTATACGAAAGCAATCACCCGAGGAGCCAGCCCCATGCATCCTAGCCAGCGTCTTGCCACGGCACAAC
>JAJDOJ010000115.1 GCA_022340215.1 Gammaproteobacteria bacterium | reverse complement strand
ACCGAAGTCGAAGCGCAACGTGCCGTGGGCGAAGGCGTGAGGTCTTGTCCGAGAGCCCGGTGCCGGAGATCGGCACGCCGGGTTCGATGAGGGGGATGTGGAAACGGAGTCAGGGTTCGGCTAGTGAGGCACCGCCCAACGAAAGGGGCGGCAACAGATAGGCCGCGCCTACCGTCACCGCGCCACATCTCTACTCTACGCTGCCCAAAGCGCATTGCGGCCGACTGGCCCGCTCTCGCTCGCGCTACTGTTGCCGATTGGCGGTGACGTACTGGGGGGTGTTTGCGTCGATGCTCGCGTCAATAACCCGGATGCCGGCTGCGCCACTGCCGGTTGGCCTGAACATCGTTATCCCGGTAATCGGCAGCGGCCGTTCGCCTGGCCTTCTGCCACCGGCGCTTGCGCTCGCGTTGGCACTCGGCGGCTGAGCAGAACGTCTGATCAGGGCACTGAGGACGGGGATGAAAGAGTTTGTGGCAACCCGCGCAACGCCTCTGCTCCATACCAAGCCTCGGTTCGAGCGAAATCGAAACCAAGAGTCTTTGCGTCCCGGCAGTCTATGTCAGTAAATTGAAGATCGGTCTACGGTGGGTGGGTCAGAATCGATGGGCAGAACCAAAGCCGCTGGAAAGGTGGGTCACTTTCTGTGAGTAGGGGCGGGTCAAAGGTCGTGAGCGTTAAAGCTGGAAGGTGGTCGGGGTCGGAAGCGACGGCACTTTCTGCTGGATTATCCTGTGCGAATCCGGAGACGGGACACCACTGTTCCTGCAACTCAAGCAGGCTGGTCCATCGGTGCTGGAACCCTGTGTCGAGACCCGAGGATTCGATCATGCCGGCCAGCGCGTGGTCGAGGGTCAGCGGATGATCCAGGCGGCGAGCGACGTGCTGCTTGGGTGGGCTCGCTTCTACGGCGACGATGGCCATACCAATGACTACTATGTGCGCCAGCTCTGGGATGGTAAGGGGAGTTTTGCCGTCGAGGCATGGGGACCGGAAAGGCCTCGAGGCCTATGCCGGCGTATGCGGCAAGGCCCTCGCACTGGCCCATGCACGGACCGGTGATGCGGCGATGATCCACGGATATATCGGGGACGAGACGACATTCGACGACGTGATCGTCGAATTAGCGGATCGGTATGCCGATCGCACGGAAGCTGACTTCCGAAGGCTGAAATCGGCGATAGACGAAGGTGCGATCACGGCGTTCCGGGACATCTGAGTAGTGCGTAACCAGCATCCATCCGACCCGGCGCCTCCGGCATGAAACGGGGATGCTGTCTGGTCAGCGCTTTCTCGCAGTTGCGCCACTGTTGACGGGCCAGTGGCTGCATCGCATCAGGAGAATCGGGCAAATCGCATGACAAGTTCATACAGCGAGTTTCGTCTTTCCACGGGGGCCCTATTCCACCAGCTCTCTTTCCGTCTCAAACTGCAGGAAAACGGCAAGCACGACATCAACCGTCGTGGTGTCGTGCTGCTTGCACTGGTCTGGTTTCCAGTACTTGCACTCGCTGCGGCCGAGGGCAACCTGGCCAACACCAGTCTCGATGTGCCGCTGTTGTACGAAATCGCAATCTGTACTCGAGTTACTACTCGCCGATCGGATCCAATTGTTCCACGGAAACTGTTCCTCGAATTATGAACCGCGGCGCTTGCAGGCGCCGCACCCCGCCAAAGGGGATGGCGTTTTATATGCCGACGTCCGTGAGGCTTATTTCTTGATCAGTCCAACGACAAACAGAAATATCGCGGCACCGGCCGTCGCGGTGATGATCGAACCGATCAATCCCCCCGTGCTGATGCCCAGCAGGCCGAACAGGAAACCGCCGATCACCGCGCCGATGATGCCGACTATGATGTTGCCCAGCAGCCCGAAGCCGCCGCCTTTCATCAGCGTGCCGGCCAGCCAGCCGGCTACCGCGCCGATGGCGAGGAAGATCAACAAACCCGTTATGTCCATAGGCTACTCCTTGGTTGCACCGACCCGATGACAGAAATGCAAAACGGATACCGGTTGGATGAGTACGCCAAGTTTGATCGACAACACCAGAAAAGGGTAGCCTGGTAGCAACTAAAAACGGACGCGCACCGGCTCAAGCCGGGTGCCAGCGCATATGTAGTCGTGCTTGTGTCCGGGGCTGACCTGGAAGCTCGGTGCATCGCCGCTGTGGTTGGCGGGATAAAACGGATTCGCTGATTGTCGAGGTCTGCCAGCCAGAGATTCTGGTAACGCTTCGATGGGAGTCGCCTTTATGCGCCTGATCTCGACCGTGTTCGTCTTCATCGGACTTGGCGTTGTTGTGCCGGTTTCGGCACAGGGCGTGCCCGACTCGCCGGAAGACGGCGGCCCACTCAACTGGGAAGTGACTGGTATATCCGACGTGCCCAATCTACGCAGCCGGCCATCGACCTCGGCGGACATCCTGGCCGCCTATCCGTCCGGGAGCATTTTCGACAACCTCGGCTGCCAACGGGGCGACGGTCGGATCTGGTGCGACGTGCAGCCTTTCGGTGGCGGGCCACGTGGCTATTTTGCCGCCGAGTACCTCAAACCAGCGGCCGCGCCCGACGGTAGCGTGCCAAGGGGGCCGAGACCTCTTCTCTGCGTGCCGGCCGGGGCGATTCGATGCCACAGGCAAGATCCCCTGCGCCCAGTATGCCGAGCAGCCAATGATGCAATGCGATTTCGGTGTCGCCCGCCAGGGCGGCGGTTTTGCCACGGTGGTTGTCACGAAACCGGATGGCGTGAAACGCATGATCTTCTTCCGTCGAGGTATCCCCGGTGGTGCGGACACAATCGACGCAGACGGGTACGGGGAATTCAGCTACGAAGATCAAAGCGACCTAAACCTGATCCGGGTTGGCGAGGAACGTTTCGAGATACCAGATGCCGCCATTCTAGGAGCCTGTCGGCTTTAGGAACAATCTACTGCGCTGATGGGAGACCGGCCAAAAAATCCCCGATTCCTCGTTGCGTAGGCCCACTATGCGCCTCGAAATCGTGAACTTTTTGTCTCGCTCTCCCACAATGCTCGCTACGATCGCCTAAATCCGACAGGCTCCTAGGCGGCTGAGAGGATTAGCTGTAAAGCGGGAAAAGTTTGACCTCTTTCGCCAGCGATCCCACATCAGGCCCTTTTGGCTTCGGAGTAGTAGATCCGAGGTCCCTGCTTCATCTTCAAAACTCCCTGCTCTTTGCTTAGCGCTTGCTGTCATCCACTCCAGTTGTCTCAAACGGTTGCAGGGCAGGCAAATGCATTGGATTGGATGCGGCACACACCCCCCCCTGACTTTTCATGTCCGGTTCGTGCTACGGTTGGGTAACAGATTGCCCAGCCACCATGAATGCCACACTCCAGGAATCCATTGACCGCCAGCGCAGCACCCTGAAAAGCTGGCTGTCAGCCTCGCTCATCAATATCGCGGATGACTGCAGACAACTCTGGGCGAACCGGGAGGCCCTGGAGGCCCGCCTGATAGAGGGGCTGGCCGAGCTACCGTACTGCAAGTATCTATACCTACTCGACGAGAGAGCGCGCCAGATCACCTCCAATGCTTCCCGCGCCGGTCTGCTGGAAGCACACTACGGTCGTGACCGCAGCGAGCGCCCTTATCTTGCCGATGCACTGGCTGGCGAAGCATTTTCGCTCTCCGATGCCTACATCAGCCGTAATGCCAGGCGCCCCTCATTGACTGCCGTTCAGATCATACGCGCTGATGATGGCCACTTGCTCGGCTACCTTGGTGCAGACTTCGACCTGCGCGAACTGCCCGTTACTCAGGCCCTGTACCAGCAGCCGGGGTACTGGATGCAACTCAAGGGCGATCCGGCCATCCGATCCGGCCTCTTCCACCAGGCACGGGTGACCAGTCCTATGGACGAATGTATCGACGTGGTGCTGGACCTGCTCGCCGAGCTGGTCACAGTCAACGGGATTTTCCATGCCAAGCTGCACTTCTCGAGTTCACGCGCAACCCTGTGGACGGTGGACGACCCGTATCGCTTTCGCATCCACGGCATCGAGGAACTCAGCAACCCTGATCTCTGCCTGGCCTATCCCCGCAGGGACTATCCTGCCGATGCCAGTATCCCGGAAGATGCCGTCGTCCGTATCCTGCGCTGTTTCCGTGACCTCAGATTCATGGATGAAACCATTTACCTGCGCTCGGGGATGCTCAACATCTTCAACGGCCTCATCGGGCTTACCTTCTCGTGTGACGGATCCCATTACATGCCGTGGGAGGAATTTCTCGACAAGAGCCTGGGCTTCTGGCTCGGCACATCGGATGAAGCAAGTGTCTGTGTGTAGCGCTGCCGGCAGTATCGTTATTGGCTCTATTAGATTTTACCAATTGTCACAATAAAAGCATCGATGGTTGCTGACCGACAGCTACGTCCGGAATGGATACTTTCAGTGAATTTTTTCGTGCAGCATTTTTTCTGATGGGTAAAAATATGTCGAGAACTGCCCTTCGACCTTGCTCGGCCCTCCGGGCGGCAGTTAAGGGCAGTTGCCGGCCAGGAACGGACATCGCGGATCCCACCCCCGGCTCGCTGGTGTTAGGTTTCCGACGCCTTGATCTGAAATATCCGGAAGCTGGATAACTTCCTCCAGCGGGATGTAATCCGGTTAGAAAATCAGGGCGTTACAGGCTGGTACCTGTCGGGAGGGACGATCAAGGAATCCTAGTTCGCTTCCAGGAAACCACGAAGTACCACGCGAGCCAATGAAACGCATCCCCCGGGATCCGGAAAAGTTCGAGATCATCGACTTATTCGATGCAATTGGCCAGAAACACGACCTCAAGCTGCACGACGAAAACCCGCGGTTATTTGCCGCGGACCCGTAGAGGAGCGTGCCGCCAGCAACTGATTCGACGAGCGACTCCCGCGGCATACGCCTGCCGATCGCGGCATCCAGATCGGCTGACAAACAGCGTGAAAACGGGTAAGAGGGCAGGCCATCGATGGGTTGGGTCCGTTGAGCTACGAGGCACAGCGCGGCATGTATCTGCACCCGACCTATGCGGTGAGTCCAGTGCGTGAACCGCTCGGGGTATTGGATGCCTGGATGTGGGCGCGGGAGCCGAAGGATGCCTCGGGGGGTACGGCCGGGTCCAGGGAGAGTGAGCGCTGGATCGGAGGCTATACGCGCGTAGCGGAGTTGGCCGAGGAGTTGGCCGAGGAGTTGCCGAGCACTCGGCTGGTCTATGTCGCGGACCGAGGGGTTTAGAACAGAAAGAGTTTTCCCTTTCCCGAGCGCCACGCGGTGCGAGTCTTCGAGAGGTGACCGCCCATGAAGGTGGATTCACGTTCCGGATTCAGATAAAGCCTTTTGCTGCGGCTTGGGTCTGCCGACCGCACTTACCAGGTTCAGTCGCGACGATCCAGCGGACCGGGGCCGGACTGCCGGGAGGGGCGGGCGTTTGCTTGGCGAGCCGCATCAGCGGGGAGCCGTCGCTTCGGTACTTCAATATCGGGCTCCGTATCGCCCCGGGGTCTTTGACTTTTTCTCCTTATCTTTTTTCCAATACACCCAAGCCCCCGCTGCTGGCTCAGGCCTGCAGGGGAAGCCGACACTTGAGCCTGGGGAAACGGCGGAAATCCTGGTCCGCCGTATGAACCTCGCCTCGGTGTGCAAGTGCGATGGCCGCGATCTGGGCGTCGGTCACCAGGTTGGCGCCGGCCGACCCTGCAGCCTGTAGCAGGTCGAGAACAGCGGTGTGGTGTCCCTCGTCCGGTAGCAGGGTACGAGTGACTCGCCTCGTGTACCAGGTTTCCACATGCCTTGTGGCCGTGTCGAGCGAAATGGGATTTGCGTATACACGAGAATTGGTGCTGATCCGGACGAACGCGAAGATGACCGCGTGGCAGAGACCTACGGGTCGGGTGCCGTTCAGGCAATCGGTCCACCAGCTTCGCGCGGGAGCAAAGAATTTGCTTTCGGAGTCGTACGCGTAGAGAAGCAGGTTGGCGTCCGGGATGATCACCGCTTGTCCGTCGACTGTTCCTCGAGCCGAACCGTGAGGTCCACGAAGGCCTGAGCTTCCAGGTCGTCGTTCAGCCGGTTGAGGTGAGCTGGATCATAGCCGGCCAGCAAGCGCATCGGCGAACTCTCAATCTCGAAGGGCGCCTCTTCGCCGCTGACCTCGAGGTCTGCGAGACCCCGGAGCACGGCTTGATTGAGCACCTCTTTGAAGGATTGCCCGCGTCGGTGCATGGCCTCCTTGAGCAGGCGTTCGGCTTCAGGGTCGAGTGTGACTGTCGTTCTCATGGAAGGCATCATGATGCTTTATTATTATGCTGTCAAGATGCTGATTTGAGTCCCTCTAAGTGACAAGATGGCCAACGCGTCTGACCCCATTGAACGGAAGGGCACGTTCCGGCTGAAACTAGACATCGAAGGCCACTCGGCGGCGGATGTGCCACTCGACGGATTGCGTTTCGCCGTCAAGGACGTCATCGACGTGAAGGGTGTCAGCACGGGTGGCGGCAATCCGGACTGGCTTCGTACCCACACGCCGGCTCACCGACATGCCGCGGTCGTGGCGATGTTGCTCGAAGCGGGTGCTCGCCTGACTGGCATCACGATTGCCGACGAACTGGCCTTCGGCCTCTCCGGGGAGAACGCGCATTACGGCACCCCGGTCAATCCCGCCGCCCCGGATGCGATCCCGGGCGGATCGTCCAGCGGTTCGGCCGTGGCGGTCGCGGGATGCCTGGTGGAGTTCGCTTTGGGGACGGACACCGCCGGATCGATCCGCGTGCCAGCAAGCTATTGCGGGATCTACGGCATGCGGCGCACCCACGGAAGCGTCCTGATCGACGGGGTGATGGCGCTGTCTCCAAGCTGCGACACGGTGGGTTGGCTGGCGCGGGATGCCGGCACGCTGGAGCGAGCGGGCCGTGTCCTTATCGAAGGTTCGCGGAACGCCGGTATGTCCGGGAACCGGCTAAGTCGGGCGTTCGTATTGTGCGATGCCATGGAGCTGGCGGATCCGGAGTCCCTTCCGCCACTCGATGCGGCGGTGAACCGCATGTACGGTCTTTCGGACATGGCCGGCGGCACGACACTGAGCGATGACCTCTATGCCGACTGGCTGGCGAATTTCAACCGCATCCGCGCGCCCGAGATCTGGGATGTATTCGGCGACTGGATTACCCGCACCCGGCCTCGCTTCGGTCCGCAGGTGGCCAGCCGATTCGATGCCATCCGGGAGACCGCGGGTGCGGATGCCGGGAGTGCGCAGGCATTTCGGCGCGAAACCACGTCGCGGATCACGGAACTCCTGCGGGACGATACCGTCCTCCTCCTGTCGACCACCCCGGGTCCCGCACCGCGCAAGGGCCTCGGCACCGCGAGGCGGACCGGATCCGCGAGGCGACCCTGCGCCTGACCTGCATCGCGCCGATGTGCGGCCTGCCACAGGTTTCGCTGCCGCTGGCCTCGGTCGACGGCAGACCGCTCGGACTCTCCCTGATCGGTCCGCCGCATGCCGACCTGGCGCTGCTTCAACGGGTGCGGGAGGTTTCGGGAGAACCGTCGGCGAGTCGCTGAAACGCTTTCCGCGCCTCCGAGACGAACCGCTCGACCTTTGCCGGGTCCTTGCGCCCCGAGGCGTCCTCGACCCCCGTGTGGGTGTCCACCCCGGCCGGCCGGACGGTCAGAATGGCCTCGCGCACGTTGTCCGTCAGTCCGCCCGCCAGGATGACAGGTCGCGGCGAATCGTACGCCGAGGTCCGCGAGCAGGTGCGCCTCCGCCGCGTCGATGACGCCGGCGATCTGGATGAACTCCTGAAACAGCGGACCGAACTTCATGGGTCCGTCGCGCGTGGTGTCATGCGCCACTGGCATCCGCATCGTCCGGCACCGCGACCCACTTCGCCGCGAAGAAACAGAGCGCCATTGCCGCATAGGCGATCGCCCAGGGCCAGGCGGGCGCGAGGTTCAGCACCGTGTCCGAGGCCGTCCAGCGATATCCGTGCATCAGGCCCGTCGACGACAGCGCCGCGGCGAGCAGGCAAACGAACGCGGCCTTGGCGAAGTGGCGCTCGATGACGAAGACCGTGGTTGCGGCCAGGATCATCGCGGTGAGGATGAAACCCTGTTCCAGCGCGAATGCGCCGTCCGCCCATACCCCGGCTCTCTGAAACACGGGGACGAGATCGGCGGAGAACGCCGGCCCGTCGGGAGCGCCATAACCGGCGGCGCGAAGGCCGTCCTTGATCATCAGCGCACCCCAGGCGCCGATGCCCGGCAGCAGGCCGAGCACCACGGCGGGGGCATGTGTGCGGGGGACGGCCTGGAAGGCCTGGGCGGAGATGACGATCCCGATCCACAGCACGATCGCCATGCCGGCATCGACCGGGACACTCCAGACGAGCCACGACAGGGTGCCGGTGAAGATCAGCGTGCTGAGAATGGCGCCGTTCAGGATCGAGTATCCCGCCCTCGCGCCCATCGCCTTCCAGCCCGGGTGTCCGATGTAGAGCGTGGTGGGGAAACAGGACCCGAACAGGCTGGCGAGCAGGGTGCCGGTTCCGTTGACCGCCAGCGACGGCGCGGTCGGGTAGCTGTCTCCGGCGGCCTCCGCCGATTCGATGTTCTGCAGCGAGCCGATGACGTTGAAGAGCCCCATCGGGATGATGACCGAGAGATAGGTCAGCACCTGCGGCGACCGCAGCGCCTGAAGCAGGTCGCTGGCCACCGGAAGGGGCAGGGCCAGGGACGGACCGGGCGGTTGCGCTCCCGTCGGGGCGATCCCCAGGATCCAGCTCAGTGCGGTTCCCAGGGCCACCGCGACCAGTCCGCCCGGCAGTCCGCCGCGAAAATGGACGCGACCGAAGTAGGTCAGCAGGATGACGGCGAGCGTGCTCAGGCCCACCACGGGGTGGGCGTAGGTTCGATACAGAAACCCGAGAGAAATGAATCCCAGGGCGATGCCGGCCAGTGTCGACAGCAGTGCCGCCCGGGGCGTGATGCGGCGGACCCGTTCCGCGACCAGGGAACCGCCCAGTTCGATCAGGCCGGACCCGAAGCAGGCCAGCAGCCCGGCCTGCCACGCGACCCGCGCAGGGTCCGCCGCCCCCGCTGCCGTGGCCATTGCCTTTGCCGGCAGCATGACCAGAAACACGTAGGCGAACAGGGAGACCGTATTGATGCCGTAGGGCAGGGCGCAGACATCGGTCCGCCCTTCACGTACCGCCAGCCTTCTGGCCTGCCAGGCGTAGAAAAGGTTTCCGACCAGGAGCGACACTGCAGCACCGGGCAATACACGGCCGTAGAGCAGCGCGTCCGGAAACCCCAGGACCGACTTGCACAGGCTGACGATGACCAGCAGCTGAACCAGGTTGTCGAGTGCCAGGCCGAAGAACCCGTCGACGTCACCGCGAACGAACCAGGGCATGCGGGAAGCGGTCATCTCGTCGGGGGGGATACGGGTCGGTGTCGGCGTGAGGATGCCTCCTGTGTTGAAGGCATCCCTAGCGAGTACTCGTTCCGTCCGCTTCCGGGAGCGCGCCAAGCGGCGCGGGTTCCTGGGCAGTTTCTTTCCCCAGTAACTTCGGCGGTGCGCAAAGCGGCTCCCCGGGGGCCAATCCGGGTCGTCTCAACGCCCCACACTCGATGGGAATGGCGGCCTTGGCCATCGCCGTGAACAGCATCAGTCCGGCGGCCCATATCCCCAGGGTGATCGCGATCTCGTTCCAGTTCGGCAGATATTCGTATACCTCGCCCAGCGGTGTCGGTACGTATCCGGGGATGACCAGCCCCATGCCCTTCTCGATCCAGATACCGGCGACCGTGAGCACGCAGGCGACGTTGAGAAAGTAGGGGTTCAACCGCAGTGGATGGATCATCAGGATAACGACGGCGATGCCAAGCATGCACAACGCCATCCAGATCCAGGGTTGTAACGCATGGTGCCCGTCCAGCCCCAGAAACAGATAGCGGATCGAGGCGGCGTGCTCGCCCTCGTTGTAGAAGTCAGTGAACAGCTCGGCGCCAATGAAGAAAATGGTGATCTGCAGCGCCACGCCCATGACCAGGGCCAGGAGGTTGATCACGCTCTGCGCGACGGGGTAGTTGCTGATCTTGCGGATGATCTGGAAACCGATGATCATCAGGGCGGGGCCGGAGGCGAAGGCCGAGGCGATGAAGCGGGGAGCCAGCAGCGGGTTGCTCCAGAACGCACGGCCGCTGTTCGAGGAATAGAGAAAGGCGGTGACCGTGTGGATCGAGATCGCCCAGAAGATCGCGATGATGACGAAGGGAAAGTAGATCCGCAGCTTGGGGATATAGCCCCGGTAGTGACTGAACAGGATATAGAAGGAGATGCCGAGGTTCAGGATCAGGTAACCACTCAGGACGACCACATCCCAGGCCAGCAGGGATTCCGGAAAATGAAACCGACCGATGCGTGGAATCAGGTGCCAGATTCGGTCCGGGCGGCCCAGATCCACCACGATGAATCCCATGGCCATCAGTACCGCGGTCACCGCCATGGTGTCGCCCATCAGCACGACGTCCTTGATGTCCTGGCGATCGAAGATATAGGCGGGGATGACCAGCATGACGGCCGCCGCCGCGACACCGACGAGAAACGTGAAGTTCGAGATATAGAACCCCCACGACACCTGATTGCTCATGTTGGTGACGATCAGTCCCTCGTCGAGCTGGTGCAGGTAACGCCAGCCGCCGAACAGGACGACCAGCGCCAGCGCACCCATCCACAGCCAGTACAGGGGCGGCCCGCTCGACATGCTGCGCAGCCCGTCGCGCAGAAAGAGGAAGAAGGTCATGACTAGATGTCGCGGTAGTACCAGAACTTGGGCTCGGTCCCCAGGCCCTCCTTGAGGCGGAAGACGGCCTTGTTCTCCAGCACGTAGCGGATCTCGCTATCCGGATCGAGCAGGTTGCCGAACACCCGCGCACCCGACGGGCAGGCCTCCTGGCAGGCGGGCTGGCGATTCTCCCGCGTACGCTGTACGCAGAAATGACATTTCTCGACCACACCCTTGGGGCGTGGTCGATTGCCCAGATAGTGGGTGTCCGGATTGATCTCTGCGCCGCTCAGCCTGGGGCCGCCCCAGTTGAAATGGCGCGCCTCGTAGGGGCAGGCCGTCATGCAGTAACGACAGCCGATGCACCAGTCGTAGTCCACTACGACGATACCGTCGGGCTCCATCCAGGTTGCCTCGACCGGACAGGCCTTGACACACGGTGGCTCGTCGCAGTGCATGCACTGGATCGGCAGGTAGTACTTGCCTTGTGCCGGGACCTGCTTCCGATCGTAGTAGCGGTCGGCCGTACGCAGGTTCTGACTACCCTGATCCATCTCCAGCACGTGGATGTAGCGCATGTCCCGGCCGAGGTTGTTCTCCTCGACGCAGGCGTCCACGCAGTCCCTGTAGCCCCTGCATTTCGAGATGTTG
The DNA here is from genome assembly GCA_022340215.1 of Gammaproteobacteria bacterium. Classification (NCBI taxonomy): domain Bacteria; kingdom Pseudomonadati; phylum Pseudomonadota; class Gammaproteobacteria; species Gammaproteobacteria bacterium. The sequence goes on along the minus strand of JAJDOJ010000115.1, from coordinate 5,359 downwards.
ATGGCGTAACCGAATACGACGTTCTCCTGCGGTGGCGTGTTCTTGCACTGGATTTCGACGCCGTAGCGTCGTTTCGCCTTGCGTTCGATACGACGCAGCGTCTCCTGGATCTCCTCGGGCGTCATGCGCTGGTAGTGATCCTGAAAGAAGTCCGCGAAGACGTCTCCCAGGGTGCTGCCGCCCCAGGACGGTACCGGGGCGGCGGCAGTGGTCGCCGCGGCTGCGGCTGCGCCCTGCAGGAAGCGGCGCCGGTAACGGTTCACCTGAGTGGCGTCTTTCGTGCGTTCACGGTCCATGGCTGGCCTCCGCCGCTTTCTTTCTGGCATACCGCTCCCAGATCCGTTCCTCCCGTGGGGGAGCGCCGCTGTGTTTTCGGTTGTTGAGCGAGGGGACGGGTCGGGGCGGTTTCGGCGCGCGGGCGCCGATGTTCGGCCGGTGCTGGTAGTGGCACACCGTGCAGTTGAGGATGGTGCGTTCACCCGACCAGTTATTGACGCGTTTGCCGTGGGCGCCATAGGACCAGTCACGGGCCTCCTGCGAGTGGCACTGGGCGCAGACTATGTAGGCGTCGTCGAATCCGAGCGGTACCCCCTCCAGGGTTTTCAGACCCCCGTCGCCTTCCAGATGGTGGCAGGTGAAGCACCAGAATTCGCCTTTGCCGTGCAGCCCGTGATCGAGGGTGAAATTGTCGTGGGGATCCTGCAGTGAACGGGGTGTGGGATCGCTCTCGGCCCATTCATGGCAATCGCTGCAGGGGTGCATGTCCGTGTCCTTCTGGCTCGGGACGACCAGATAGGTGGGCGCGTCGGCGAACACGGGTTGCCCGGGCAGTGGCTCACGCTCGAAATCGGGTTCGGCAGTAGCACCAACCCGCGGTCCCTTGCGCTTCTTGTCCTTGTGTCTCCGAGTCACCGTGACGGCGGGCGGCTCGGTCGCCTCCTGGATCTCCCCCCAGTCCCAGTCACCCAGGTCGGTTTCACCGCCGCCGGCCGTCTCGCTCGCTTCTGTGGTGGTTGCAATCGAGCCGGCACGCTCGGATTCGCTGCCGCCGGTCGCCCCTTTGTGTCCCAATTCGGCGGAGGCACTCCGGGGCGTGTCGCCAGCCGCGGTCGCTGTGTCTAGGAGGGAGGTCTCGTCGGTATTTGAATCGACGGCATCGACCTCGGGCGATTCAGGTGACGGGATCGCGTTTCCGGGAATACGAGACTCGGCAGTGGAGGGCGCTCCGGATCCCTCGGTCACCCCGGTATCACCGGGAGGATCGGGAGAGACCGGATCTCCCCAGTCCCAGTCGTTCTCGGACCCCTGAGCCGGCGTTCCCGGATTGTCGCTATCGGGCGCAGCCGCGGCTTGCAGGTGTACAGACAACAACAGCAAAGTGGCGGCAATGCCCTTGTTGAGATACCGAATTGTCATGCTGAAACAGGGGACGCGGGGCGCACCCGGTTTCCCCCGGGCGCGCCCGTTATCGCTCGACTAGATCCGGACTTCCGCGGAGGCCGCCAGCTTGGGCTGCAGCAACTCGTCAGGCAGCTTGCCCTTGTTCTTGGCCTTGATCGGCGGCAGCAGCAGATCGTACAGGGCTTCGGCGCGGATAATCGCGATCTGATCGTTCGCGGGGATCTCGTAGGTCAGCTCGCGGGTCTCGTTAGGTGCCAGGCGGGTGTCCTTCAGCACGCCGGTGGCGTACGGCGGGGAGGTGGGTTTGCGCTTCTCCACGTCGCCGATGGTGTACCAGAACGCCGATTTCGGATCGTCCTTGATGGGATGGATCTCGTAGTTCTTCCATAACTCCTTGCCGTCCTTGTCATAGGCTGCCACCTTGATATAGAAGTTGCGGAACGGCGCCCCGGTCGGGTAGCTGTGGGGCAGGCGGTTGTGGACCGTGAGGTTGGCATGGATCACGTCGCCGACCTTCTTGATATCCATGGTCATGGCGATACCGCGGGTGACCATCTTTCCGTCGTGTCCGCCGGCCATGCTGTGATCGGCAATGGTGACCGTCTGACCCTCGACGATCTCGCCCTTGTCGAGCTTGGGTACCGTCACGATCGGCATGTGACAGGCCTGGCAATTGATGAAGGTCTCGCCCTTCGCGTATTCGGCGCCCGTGAGGCACAGCGGTGTGCCGTGAAAGTTCTTGCGCTTGTCGTGGCAGCCCATGCAGGCGTCGTTGCTCTTGAAAAGCGCTGCCTTGTTACCCTTCATGGGTTGCGGATGGTGCACCGGTGTGGGCCATTCGGCGTCCTCGGCTACGCGTTCGGTGGTGTAGGTGATGCCGGAGGGGCCATAGAGGGTCTCGGTGTCATATTCGTAGGCGTCGACGCCGTACTGGGGCTTGCCTGAGGGCGAGTCCACGCCCTTGAAGGCGGTGAACGAATGGCAGGTCACGCAGCTCACGCCGTCCCCGTAGGCCTTCTTGGCGTCCAGCTTCGTCTTCTTGTCGATAGCCGCGACCGGGGCGTGGCACTTCAGGCAGACCGGATACTTGTCCTTCTTGACGGGGATCTGCGGACCGCGCACACCCTCCTGGGTCGGATCGCCCATCACATTCTTGTAGAAGGCGCCGTGAATCGGATCTTTCAGGGCGCTGCTGTTGGCGTGCATGGAGTCGCTCCATTGCAGGTAGATCTCCTCGTGGCACTTCTTGCAGGCCTCCGGCTTGATGTGATGGACCGTCTTGGGTTTCTCTTCGTCATCCGCTTTCGTGGCTGCCGCCTCCTCGGAGAACCCGGTGGACGGGAACAACCACACCGGGATGACCAGACCGATGAGCGTGCGGGACAGGGTTTTCATGGTGGTTCCCTTCCTCCTGATGGGATCGCGAATTAAAGGCGATTTCTGTCAAATGACATACCATTCTGCTTGTCTTTGTCGCCCGTCCTCCGTGTTGCGACAACCGTTCCATCGTTCGACGATGCGCCTGTTGTCGCGCCTTGATGACGAACGAAAATCCGGCGCGATCTGGTATGCCAATTTCCGGCAATCGCCTAAGAACATTTCTATGTTTTATTGCAGGGGTATTTTATGCGCGTCCGACCCGGCGGGGGAAGTGATGAATGTCCCTGCGGCCCCGCGATAATTTTCGGAATCGGGAGCTTGTGGCCTCCCGTAGAACGTTCGTGCCAGGTGTATGTTAGCGGTTCGCTGTCGGCGCGGGATCCAGGGAAGAGACGTCTCGAGGCAATCCCGTTTCTCAATGTTAATCTTGAGCCATTAGTCATCCCCTGTCCTGTATTCGAGAAGCGCCACGTCATATGACCGTCCGATTCCTCCATCCCAGCGACCTCCAGCTTGGTATGACCCGCTGGTATCTCGGCGACGGTGCCCAGCACCGGTTCACCCAGGACCGGATCGATGCGATTCGGCGCCTGGGAACCCTGGCGACCGGGCACGGGGTGCAGTTCATGGTCGTGGCGGGAGACATCTTCGAATCGAACCAGGTCGCCGCGCAGACGGTGATCAGGGCGCTGAAGGCGTTCGAGGCCGTGCCGGTCCCCGTGTTTCTGCTGCCCGGCAATCACGCCCCCCTGGATGCCGGGACGGTTTTCAAGCACAGGACATTCGTGGCGCATTGTCCCGGTCACGTACACCTCATCGGGGAATCCCGACCCATGAAGGTTCCCGGCCTCGAGCAGGTCGAGGTCGTGGGCGCCCCCTGATTCGGGAAACATCCGCTCAGTGATCTCGTCGCGGAGATGTCACGCGATATGGCCCCGGCACCTGGATTCCGCGTGGCGGTCGCACACGGTGCCGTTTCCACGCTGTCGCCGGTTGCGTTGAATCCTGCCGTCATCGACCTGGGGTCGGTTGGAACCGCGATATCGGCAGACAAGTTCCACTACCTCGCCCTCGGTGACCGGCATAGCGTCACCGAGGTGGATCCGCGAGTCTGGTATTCGGGCGCGCCGGTCGCGACGGACTTCGACGAAGTGGACTCGGGCAGGGGTCTGATCGTCGAACTGGAACACCACGCCGACCCGAAAGTGACGCCCGTATTCGTTTCGGACTGGCAATTCGTGAACCGGGACTGGGATATCAATGGACCGGAAGACGTCGCCGCATTCCGGGATTGGATTGACGGATTCGAGACACCGGAGCGAACGGTTCTGCAGTTTGGATTCACCGGTACCGTCCCGGTTGCCGCCCACGCGGCCCTGGTAGCGGCGAGAGACCATGCGGAATCGCTGTTCGCCGAGGTACGCTATCACGAGCGCACCTCGGACCTCGCAGTCATGCCCGACGAGGCCGATGCCGATTCGATCTGATGACCGCCCTCGATGAGCTTTCGGGGGTGGGCGGTGAGGAACTGGCCGACAGCGGGTTGGTTCCGAGGGTCGAAGGCATCTACAAGCGATACTTCACATTGAACAGAGGGTCGGAGACCGGGGAACTGCAGAAGGCCCGGGTGGAGGCCGAAAAAGCGAAGTCAGGTGACGGGGAGGCACGGGCGCAACTGGGCGAGTTGGAGGAACAGATCGAAAAGTACGAGCGCCTGCAACAGGACGTCACAAGACTGGAAGAACAGGGTTCGGCGGCCAAGATCGAGGAATCGAGGCGCGCCGAAGCGTTGCGAGCATTCGAGTCCGTCAGGCAACGCGTCGACAAGGCACAGACCGCTCACGCTCTGGCGGAGACGGCGCAGACGAAGGCCAGAGGCGCCGCGGAGGCGCGCGCCACATTGAAAGATCAGGCTGCGGAATCCGCGAAGGCCCTTGAGGCCGCGAAGACCCAGCTTACAGAGATCACAGCCGCGTTCACGCGAATGAAGTCCGCCTATGACGACGCGGAAGCGGCCGTGAAGGGGGCGGAACGGGAGGAGCGGGAAGCAGGCGCGCATCTCACGGCAGCGAGGAACCGGGTCGAATACCTCGAAGCGAGGGAACGAAGGGCCAGGTTGGCCGGACGCATCGAGCGGATCGAGGCGCTCCAACGTCAGATCGACGCGGCCGATGCGGCAGTTAGGGCGAATCCGGTGGACGATGCACGTATCGGCAGGGTTCGACAGGCCGATCGGACACGACGCGAGGCGGCGGCTGCGCTGCACGCGGGCGCTCCCGAGGTAGCCATCGACGCGCTCCAGCGCATTGAAACGCGTGTCAACGAAGAGACGGTAGGTTTGTCGGCCGGTGACCATCGGGATTTTCGCGCGGCCGAGGCGTTCAGATTCGAACTGCCGGACGTCCTCAGGCTTCGAGTCCGCCCCGGCGCGAGTTTCGCCGCCCTGCAGCTGGCTCGAGCAGAGACGGAGAAAGAGATCGAGCGCCTGCTCCGGGAATGCGGCGCGGACAGCGTTGAGCGGGCAGAACGGCGCGCACGGGAGCGGGCTCGAGCCCGGGAAGACTCGAAGACCGCCAAT
>JAJDOJ010000114.1 GCA_022340215.1 Gammaproteobacteria bacterium | reverse complement strand
CTACTGCGCTGATGGGAGCTCGGCTCAAATGCCCCCGATTTTTCGTTGCGTAGGCCCACTATGCGCCTCAAAATCGTGAACATTCGATCTCGCTCTCCCATCATGCTCGCTACGATCACCTAAGTCCGACAGGCTCCTAGGACTCGAAAAGATAGGTCCATGTTTCGCTCATTGTGGTCTCTCCCGACTTCAGGAAGGCACGCAAGTCTACCGGTTTTCTATCCTCGGGCAACTTGATCTGGAAGACGAGACGCCACCCGCCGGTCTTGGTGTTCTTGTGCACCTGCTGTTCGAGCAATTTCGCCCCCTCGCCAACAGACACGACACCCTCAACGCGCGCCTCCGGACCGAGGGCCGCCAGATCCTCCCCCTGGAAATCGATGACAAAGCGGCGCTTGGATTCGTCCTTGCCCTTGACCCCACCGTACCCGATCCAGGTCCCCGTGACACGGCCCGCGTCCCTCGGGGAGGGTTCGTTGAACCCCCAGCCCATGGTGTAGTTAAAGGTCATCGGCTCACCCGGCTCCGGCCGGTTGGCCGGCACCCAGTAGGCGACGATGTTATCATTGTACTCCTCGTCGCTGGGAATCTCGGCAAGTTTGACCTCGCCCTCTCCCCAGTCGCCGTCAGGCCGTATCCACAGACCCGGTCGTAGGTCCTGGTGCGTTTCCAGGTCCTCGTAGTGCACGAACTCGCGGTCGCGCTGCAGCAGACCGAAGCCTCGAGGAGACTGGAGCGAAAACATGCTGATGCGCAGCCTGAGCTTGTTCTCCAGCGGGCGCCAGATCCATTCGCCGGTCCCGTTGTGCATCAGCAGCCCGTCGGAGTCGTGTATCTCCGGCCGCCAGTCGCCCTGGAGACGCGGGCCGTTCTCGCCGTAAAGGAACATGCTGGTCAGCGGGGCGATACCGAGTTCCTTGACCCGTTTTCTCTCGAACACCGTCGCCTTGACATGGATCCAGGTCTCCTCGCCGGGCACGATGGTAAACCGATAGGCGCCGGCAACGCTGGGACTGTCGAGCAGCGCGTAAACCTTCATCGCGTGTTGACGCGGGGATGGGCGCTCGAGCCAGAACTCGGTGAAATAGGGAAATTCCTCGCCGCTCGGCAGACCGGTATCGATGGCGAGCCCCCTGGCCGACAGTCCGTAGACGTTGTCCCTGCCGAGCGACCGGAAATAGCTCGCCCCCTGGAACACGACGACCTGATCCTGAACATCCGGGTTCTTGATCGGGTAGTTGATCACGAGCCCGGCATAACCCAGATCTTTCGGGATCCTGTCCGCGAAATCGTTCTTGCCGTAGTCGAACAGTTCCGTGCGGAACGGCAGCTCGTGAACGCCTTCGGCATCGAAAATGTTGATGCGCACGGGGTGCTTGAACAGAAACCCGGGGTGCAGGAGGTAGACATCGAAATTCATGCCCTTGCTGCGCCACAGGGCCTGGTCGGGCTTGAACCGGATATCCCGGTGCGCGTCGTACTTGATCTCCGCGAGAAACTCAGGGACCTCACGCATCGGCTTGTAGGGTTCATGTGCCGCCGCACGCGCCTTTTCGACGACCTGCTCGTATCCGAACGCCAGCGCCTGCAGAGGGACAAGACCGAGGACAACGAACAGGGACAGGGCGAGCCGCAGTACCCGCAACCGCGGGGGTCTCTCTTCTATTAGGGAAAACCTGAGGTTCATCCTCGTACTTCTGTTCTTGGTGGAACGCCTTAAAGCGCCTATTTACAATCTGTCACGAAATCTTAACTTGAAGTTTCGCCGTTTTGAGGTTATTCGAGCCCGCACCGGCTATGGAGCTAGGATAATTCCGAGGGATTTTGCGCAGTCGATCGCAAACCCCCGCAAAATTACCGCTACGCGCACAGATTCCATGACCTGTAAAATACTAATTCTTTCAATAGGATAAGTCACGTTACCATACTACCACAAAATCGGAAGCGTGAAACTTCAGAATCTTAATTAAGGCTATTTGTTATAAAGGGGGTGGTCAGCTAGCGCCTCCACCCACGATATGATGTGGTGCTGCCAATCAAAGCCATGTGCGATGTCAGGCTCGATGATGGGACCAGTATTGACCCAGGCGATCTCTGTCAAATGACATACCATCCTGCCCCTTTGTTATATTGTGTCGATCCATTGTGCCGGTTACCCGGCGGCGGTAAAAGTACTGCCGGTTCAATCTTAGGCGATTTCTGTCAAATGACATACCATCCTGCTTGTCTTTGTCGTCCGTCCTCTGTGTTGCGACAACACTGACATAGTTTGACTATGCGCCTGTTGTCGCGCCTTGATGACGAACGAAAATCCGGCGCAATCTGGTATGCCATTTTCCGGCAATCGCCTTATCAACCGATGGGATCACAGTTTGCGCCGATGAACGGCGCAGATTGTAGTATAACCATTCTCTAATATTCAATGCTTTTTTCGTGTTGACTCCTTTCCGGCATGCTGTTCGAATGGGGCGCGCGATGGACCGGCCGCCGGTGCCGAGCAGTCTTCCGGCCTCCGGTACCTCTTCCGATTTCACGTCCAACCGAACCGTTCGAGGTAACGCTTTGGCGTCATTCGAGCTGCGCGATATCGTCAAGATCTATTCCGACGGCCATCAAGCCCTGCACGACGTGTCTCTCGACATCCCAGACGGGGAGTTCCTGGTCTTCGTCGGCCCGTCGGGCTGCGGCAAGTCCACCCTGCTCAGGCTGATCGCGGGACTGGAGGAAATCAGCTCGGGCACGCTGTCCATGGACGGGCGGGAGGTCAACGACTGGCCACCACAACGCCGTAATATCGCCATGGTCTTCCAGAACTATGCGCTGTATCCGCACATGACGGTGCGGCGGAATCTGGAATTCCCGCTCAGGATGGCGAAGATGCCGCCGGAGGAACGCGAGCGCCGCGTGCGCACCGCTGCCGGTCTGCTCGGGCTGGACAAGATGCTGGATCGCAGACCCGCCCAGCTCTCCGGGGGGGAACGGCAGCGCGTCGCGATGGGCCGGGCGGTGGTGCGCGATCCGAGCGCCTTCCTGATGGACGAGCCGCTGTCGAACCTGGATGCGAAGCTGCGTGTGCAGATCCGTTCGGAGATCGCCTCGCTGCAGCGGGAACTGGGCACCACCACGGTCTATGTCACGCACGACCAGGTCGAGGCGATGACGCTCGGCGACCGCGTCGCGGTGCTGAAAGACGGGTATCTGCAGCAGGTCGATACGCCGCAGGCGCTGTATCGCGCGCCCGTCAACGCATTCGTCGCCGGCTTCCTCGGTAATCCGGGGATGAACATCCTGCCGGTCGGTGATATCGAGCATCGTGACGGTATCCTGGGACTGAGTGCGGGCGACCAGCGCTTGGCGCTACCGGCGGACCACTTCCCGGGCTCCCGGCGCGATTCGCCGGCGCTGCTGGGTGTCAGGCCCGAATCACTGCGTCCGGTGAACAGCGGTGCGGACCCGGGCAATGTACTGACGCTGAAGACAAGCGTGGCGGCGGTCGAGTCGCTCGGCCACGAACAACTGGTGTATGGGCGCATTCCTGGGCTCGGAAAGTCCGACGGCGACAGCGCCGAAGCCTCACCGAATCCCGGCGGCAATATCGTGTTTCGCGTCGAGGCGGACGATCCCCTGTCCCCGGGGGACGAGGTCAGCGTCGCCGTAGACCTGGGGCTGATCTATCTGTTCGACGAATCCGGACGAACCCTGGAGCGCGCCACGGACGTCGCGGACGCCGCCGAATGACGAATCCCGCAGGTGCGTGGCGCACCCGCATCCCCCTTCCGGCCATTGTCCTCGGCATCGTAAGCCTTGTGGCGGCCTGTTCCACCGAGCCGGACGAAAGGGTCGAGATCAGTTTCTGGGCGATGGGGCGTGAGGGGGAGCTGGTCCGCGAACTCACCGACCGCTTCGAGCGCGAAAACCCCGGGATCCGCGTGCGGGTGCAGCAGATCCCCTGGAGCGCAGCCCACGAGAAGCTGCTTACCGCGTACGCCGGCGACGCGATGCCCGACCTGTTTCAGCTCGGCAACACCTGGGTCCCTGAATTTGTCGCCCTCAACGCTCTCATCCCACTGGGTCCCCGACTGGACGGTTCGCGGGTCCTGGATGCGGGAGACTGGTTTCCCGGGATCCTGGACACCAACGTGCTGCAGGACCGGTTATACGGTCTACCCTGGTACGTCGACACGCGTCTGCTTTTCTACCGCCGGGACATCTTCGAGGCGGCGGGCGTGACCGAGGCACCGCGCACCTGGGCACAGTGGACCGAGGCGATGCGACGGGTCCGGGCGCGGGAAACCGCAGGGGATTTCCCCATACTGCTTCCCTTCGACGACTGGACCCCGCCGGTCATCTTCGCCCTGCAACTCGGCTCTCCGCTGCTTCGCGACGAGGATCGTTACGGGGGATTCAGCGATCCGAAGTTCGCCCGCGCCTTCGATTTCTATCTCGGTTTCTTCCGCCAGGACTGGGCCCCCTCGACCGGGCGCGACCGGCCAAACAACGTCTACCAGGCCTTCGCCGCGGGACAGGTGGCCATGCTCATCACCGGTCCCTGGAACATCGGCGAGTTCGGTGTCCGGCTGCCGGAGTCCGTGCAGGAAGCCTGGGCCACGGCTCCACTACCGGCGGCGGATGGCGAGGCGCCGGGTGTGTCGATCGCCGGTGGTGCGAGCCTGGCCATGTCGCGGAGTACGGCCCATCCCGACGCCGTCTGGGCGCTGATGGAATTCCTGACCGCACCGCAGCAGCAGGTCGAATTCAACCGGCTGACCGGCGACCTGCCCTCCAGCAGGACCGCATGGCGGATGGCACGCCTCGATGAACATGCTCACACGCGCGCCTTCTGGGAGCAGCTGCAGAAGGTCGAGGCCCTGCCAAAGATCCCGGAATGGGAGCGAATCGCAAGCCGTATCACGCGTTACTCGGAACTCGTGATCCGCCGGGAGATGTCCCCGGACGCGGCCCTGGCCGCGCTGAACGAGGACGTCGACCGGATCCTGGAGAAACGCCGCTGGCTGATTGACAAACGTGCAACCGGGCCGGTCGCGGGGCTGAGCGCGCGGTGAGTGCCCGGAAAGCCAGATCGCAGGCCACGCCCCGCGCGCGAACCTTTCGCAAGCCGCAGCGGGCGGCATACGCCTTCCTCAGCCCGTCGATGTCTGCCATCCTGATCTTCTTCGTCGGACCCGTGGCCGCCGCGCTCGGCTTGAGCTTCACCGACTTCGACATCTACGCCCTCGGCAACCCGGAATACCTGCGCTTCGTCGGCCTGGAAAACTACCTGCGGCTGATCGGGAATCCCACCTTCTGGAAGGCGCTGGGCAACACCCTGTATTTCGTCGTGGTCGGCGGACCGCTGTCGCTTGCGGTCTCGCTCGGTGCGGCACTCCTGATCAACTCGCGCCTGCTGCGCTTCCGCGGTCTGTTCCGCTCGGTGTTCTTCCTCCCCGTGGTGACTACGCTGGTCGCCGTGGCCGTGGTGTGGCGCTACCTCTACCACCCCTCGGACGGCCTGCTGAACATTGCGCTGGGCTGGATCGGCATCGACCCGATCGACTGGCTGGGCGACCCGGACTGGGCGATGCCGGCGATCATCCTGATGGCAGTCTGGAAAAACTTCGGCTACAACATGATCATCCTGGTGGCAGGATTGCAGAGCATCCCGGAAACCCTTTACGAGGCGGCGCGCATCGACGGTGCGGAGCGCTGGCAGCAGTTCGTGCACGTGACGCTGCCGATGCTCGCGCCGACCTTCCTGTTCGTCGCCATCATCACCATGATCGGCTATTTCCAGCTGTTCGCCGAACCCTACGTGATGACCCAGGGAGGTCCCTCGGACGCCACCCTCAGCATCGTGCTGTTCATGTACGAGGAAGGCTTCCGCTGGTGGAACATCGGGTACGCCGCGGCAATCTCGTTCATCCTGTTCCTGGTCATCCTGGTCGTCACAATACTGCAGCTCAGATTCTCGAACCGTTCACGCACATGAACCAACCCCTGTTCAGGACACTGATCTACTCCCTGCTGGCGGTCGGCGTGGTACTGACGCTGACCCCGCTGGTGTGGATGGTCTTCGCCTCGTTCATGCCCACCGGGGAGGCCAGCGTGTTCCCGCCCCGTTTCCTCACCGGCGCGGTCACGCTGGAACAGTACGACGCGCTGTTCTCGCGCATCGAACTGGGCCGGTATTTTCTCAACAGCCTCATCGTGGCGGTCTCGGTCACCCTGATCTCGCTGTTGCTCAACTCGATGGCGGGTTACGCCTTCGCCAAGCTGCGTTTCCCGGGCCGTGAGGGCCTGTTCAGAATCCTGCTCGCCGGACTCGTGATTCCGGCGCAGGTATCGATGCTGCCCCTGTTCCTGCTGCTCAAGCACATGGGCCTGGTCAACACCTACTGGGGCGTGATCATTCCCGGCATGGCCAGCATCTTCGGGATCTTCCTGATCCGCCAGTACGCCCTGACCATCCCGGACAGCCTGCTGGACGCGGCACGCATCGACGGCGCCGGCGAATTCCGCATCTACTGGTCCATCGTGCTACCGTTGTGCCGGCCGATCCTGGTCACGCTGGCGATCTTCACCTTCATGGGCACCTGGAACGATTTCATGTGGCCCCTGATCATCCTGACCGACGGAGCCATGTACACCCTTCCGGTGGCGCTGGCCAATCTGTTGGGCGAGCATGTCCAGGACACGGAACTGATGATGGCGGGGGCAGTCGTGACCGTGCTGCCCGTGATGCTGCTATTTTTATTCCTACAGAAGTACTACATCGAAGGTATTACCGTCGGTGGAGTCAAGGAGTGACAGTCCCCGGAGGGGGGGGAACCGGAAAGGAGTTCGACCCGACCCCGGGTCCGCTCACCGAGGCGAGGTCCTGCTGGGACCCCCGAAACTCCGAGGCCGCGACACTATGACCAGACTGATCCGCTTTATCCTCCGCAGCAAGACACCGCCACTGACCGCGTTTCTGTTTCTTCTCTCAGCGGAGGCGCTCGCCATGCAGACCCTGCCGATCGACCGGTTCGAGACCATCGAGGGCTGGGAAATCACGGCTGCTCAGGGGGCCGATGCGGAGGTCGCGCAGGACCAGGGCCTGGATGGCATGGCCATGCGGCTGGACTTCGACTTCCAGGGCAAGGGGGGCTTCTTCATCGCCCGCAAGCCGGTCACCATGCCGCTATCGGACAACTACGGCTTCACCCTGAAGGTGCGCGGCTCCAGGCCAATCAAGACCCTGGAACTCAAACTGATCGGCCCCAGAAGCCAGAACGTCTGGTGGGCGAAGCGCCACAACCTCGAATTCACCGACGAGTGGGAGGAACTGCGCTTCAAGAAGCGCCACTTCGACTTTGCCTGGGGACCGAACGACGGTGTCGACCTTAGGGAGATCGGGGCCATCGAAATTGCCGTCACCGCCGGCGATGCCGGCGTGGGTTCGCTATGGATCGACGACTTCGAGTTCGAGATCAGACCGGTCTCTGCCTCGGTAACCGAGCCGCCCGAAATCCGCGCCTCCACCGGCAGCCAGGGCAATGAACCGGAACGTGTACTGGACGGCGACCCCGAGACGTCCTGGCGAAGCGGATCCATCTCCGAGGAACAGTGGCTGGAACTGGACTTCGGCAACCTGAGGGAGTATGGCGGGCTTGTCATCGACTGGACCGGTGACGACTACGCGCGCGACTACCGGATCGAGACCTCCCTGGACGGCGAGGCGTGGAAGACGGTTTACGCCGTCGAGAAGAACGACGGCGGGCGCGATTACGTGTACCTGCCGGATTCCGAGTCCCGGTACGTGAAGCTCCTGCTGACCCGCAGCAACAAGGGCGAGGGTTACGCCATCAACAACCTGCAGATCAAACCCTATGCCTTCTCGTCCACGCCCAATGCCTTCATCGGATCGATTGCCCACGAGATGCCCCGCGGACTCTACCCCCGGTACTTCTCCAATGAGCAGACCTACTGGACGGTGGCCGGCATCCCGGGCGACATACAGGAGGCGCTGATCAACGAGGAGGGGATGATCGAACTGCGCGAGGGAGAGTTCTCCGTCGAGCCCTTCATCCACGCGGGCGGAGAGTTCATCACCTGGAACAACGTCACGCTCCATCAGCGGCTCGCCGGCGACTATCTCCCGATCCCCTCGGTCTGCTGGGAACACCCGAAACTCACGCTGGATGTCACCGCGATGGCGGCAGGCCCGACCGGGGACTCCGGGGTTCATTTGCGCTACCGGGTCACAAACGTCTCCGACGCCCCCCTTCGCGGCAACCTGTTCCTGGCCCTGAGGCCGTTGCAGGTCAACCCCCCGTGGCAATCGCTCAATGTATCGGGCGGTGTGGGCAGCATCCGCAACGTCAGCTGGTTCGAGGACGCCGCGCAGATCAACGACGGTTCTCTCCTGCAGAGTCTCACGCCCGCAGACGGTTTCGGCGCCACCCGTTTCATCCAGGGAGACATCCCGGACTTCCTCGCCGCCAACCGCCTCCCGGAAAACGAATCCATCCACGACACGCAGGGTTCGGTATCCGCGGCACTTCGTTATGCCTTCGACCTGCAGCCCGGCGAGTCCGCCGACACATTCCTGTACTTTCCCTTTCACGAACCCGACTCGAACGCCATCGCGGCGCTGCGTAATGCCGATCCCGCGCAGAACTGGGCGGAGATTCACAACCAGGTAACGAACTTCTGGACCACGCAGCTCAATCTCGTGGAACTCGAACTGCCGGAGGCTGTCCGCAAGTTCAATGACGTGCTGAGGAGTTCCCTGGCCTACATCCTCATCAACCAGGACGGCCCGATGATCCAGCCGGGTTCCCGGGACTATGCGCGCGCCTGGATCCGCGACGGAGCCCTGACCTCCACTGCGCTGCTGCAGCTCGGCCATACCGAACCGGTGCGCCGATTTATCCGCTGGTACGCCGGATTCCAGTACCCCAGCGGCAAGATTCCCTGCTGCATCGACCGTCGCGGGGCGGACTCGGTACCGGAGAACGACAGCCAGGGGCAGTGGATCTACCTGCTGGCCACCTACTACCGGTACACGCGTGATGTCGGCTTCCTGACGGAGATGTGGCCGACCGTGGAACGTGCCGCGCACTTCATCCAGACGCTCAGGGACCAGCGGCTCACGGACGAGTTCCGCCAGGACGGGAAGCGCAAGTTCTACGGCCTGATGCCGGAGTCGATCAGCCACGAGGGTTATTCTTCGAATCCCGTGCATTCCTACTGGGATGATTTCTTCACCGTCAGGGGCCTGACCGACGCCGCACGGATCGCCACCATCCTCGGTTACGACGACAAGGCCGCCGAGTACCGTCAGGTCGTCGACGCCTTTCGCGAGGACCTCTACGCCTCGATCTCGCTCAGTATCGTCGCCCACGGGATTGACTATATCCCGGGTGCGGCGGAACTCGGCGACTTCGACGCCACCTCGATCGCCATCGCGGTGGATCCGCTGGGCGAGATGTCCCGCCTGCCCGAGCCCGCTTTCAGCAAGACTTTCGACGACTACTACGGCATCTTCAGCCGTCGCAAGGACCCCGAGCAGTCCTGGGAGGCGTACACACCCTACGAAATTCGCATCGCGGGCGCGTTCCTGCGCATGGGGCTGAAGGACCGCGCCCTGGAACTGCTGGAGTACTTCCTCGCCGACCAGCGGCCTCCGGGCTGGAACCAATGGGCCGAGGTCGCATGGAACGATCGGCGGGCACCGAAGTTCATCGGCGACATGCCGCATACCTGGGTGGGCACGGAGTACATCCGCACCCTGAGGAACATGTTCGTCATGGAACGGGACGGCGACAAGGGGCTGGTGCTCGCCGCCGGGGTGCCGGAATCGTGGCTCGCGAACGGTGAATCGGTGGGCATCCGGCGTTTTCCGACCGAGTTCGGTACCGTCAACTACTCGATGAAGCGCAACGGCGAAGGAGACATCGCCATGCGGGTCTCGGGCGACCTCAATACGCCCCGCGCGGGGCTCGTCGTCCAGTCGCCATTGTCCGCCCCTTTGAAGGGCGCCACCGTCAACGGGACCGAGGTCGCCTCCGAGGACGGGACCAGCGTCCGCGTAGATGAGTTCCCGGCCGACATTACGCTGCACTACGATCGGCCCAGCGAACTGGCCCACCAGCCCTGACGGGCCAGATTGATCGGGACATGGCGGACCGGACATTCGATTTCTCGAGGCTCTTCGACCCCGTTCCGCATGCGCAATGGCTGTCCAATGGACGCTATCGTGTCCTGTTCACCGCAGCCGGCGGTGGCTATTCGGCCTGCGACGGTCTGGCGCTGACCCGCTGGCACGGCGATCCCACAGTCGACGGCGACGGTTACTTCATCTATCTGCGGGACCGCGACAGCGGCGCCTTCGCTTCCACGGCCCACCAACCCGTGCGACGGGCGGACCCGGAATACGAGGCCGTATTCTCACCCGGACTGGCCAGCGTGCGTGGCCGCCCCCTGGGTATCGATACGATCCTGGAGATCTGTGTCTCGCCGGGTGAGAACCTGGAATTGAGGCGGTTACGCCTCGCCAACCAGGGCCAGGCGACGCGCCGGATCGAATTGACCAGCTACCTCGAGGCGGTACTGAACACCCGGGAGGCCGACGCGGGGCACCCGGCCTTCTCCAAGCTCTTTCTGCAGACGGAGGCTTCCCACGCTGGGCGTTGCCTCGTCGCCCGGCGCCGGTCCAGGAGCGTGACGGAACCGTCGGCCTCCATGGCCCACTGGCTGGCGGGAGCGGACCATGCGGACATCGGATTCGAGACCGACCGCACCCGCTTTCTCGGCCGCGGCCGCGGTCCCGATGCCCCCGCCGCACTGAGCGGCGCTGACCCGTTGAGCGGCACCGCGGGCAGCGTACTGGATGCCGCGCTGTGTGTGCGCACAGCCATCGACCTGGCACCGGGGGAAAGCCGGGAGTTCAGCTTCTGCCTCGCCGCCGCGGAAGACCCGTCCGCCTTCGACGCGCTGATCGCGCAGTACGATACCGACACGACGACGCGCATCGCGGAGACCTTCGAACGGGCTGCGGCCTTTGCGCGGTCCCGGCTGGGCGAACACGGGTTCGAGGCGCGGGAGGAAGCCACGCTCAACGAACTGGCGGGCGCCCTGCTTTACCGCCCCACCGCGACCCGCCACCCCGGAGCATCAAGCGCTCTTTCCCCCGCACCCTCCGCCGCGGGGACGTGGGCGGAAATTGCCGAGGGAAGGCCGCTGCTGGTCGCGCGCGTATCCGACCGTGCTGGAGCGTTCCTGTCCTGGCTGGGCAACGCGAGGGCCTTCTGGGAGCACGCGGGGTTGAACGCACAGGTCATCGTCACCACACCAGGCCCGGTCACAAGGGACGAAGCGGGCGGTGTAGAGTCCTGGCCGGTCCTCGACGAGGCACAGGCGACTCCCGAACGGATCGCAGGGCTATACGCCCGCGCGGACGTCTTCCTCGACGGGAAATTACCGGTCATTGCCCTTCCCTCGACCCCATCCGGCACACGAGGATATGGCGAGGCCAATCCCGGCGGGATGGGCGAAGACCCGGCGGACCTGCCCCGTGAATCCCTGCGGTTCGACAACGGCTATGGCGGGTTCTCCCGGGACGGGCGGGAATACGTGATCCGCACCGGTGGCGACCCTGCCTCGCGCCCGCCCCTGGCGTGGAGCAACGTGATCGCCAACGAGTCTGTGGGCTGCATCGTCTCGGAAGCGGGTACGGCCTGCACCTGGTCGGTAAACAGCCGCGAGAACCGCATCACGCCCTGGCTGAACGACCCTTCGAGCGACCCGCACGCCGAGGCCCTGTATCTGCGCGACGAGCAAACGGGTCGTTTCTGGTCCCCCACACCGGGTCCCGCGCCCGACGGACTCCCCGGCGAGACACGCCACGGCTTCGGTTACACGCGATTCCTGCACCGTAGCAACGGGCTACATCAGGAGGTCACCCATTTCTGCGCCCGTGAGGATCCGGTCCGCTTCATTCGCGTCAGGCTGCGCAACACAGCCGACACGACGTCGAGACTCTCTCTGATCCAATATCAACAACTGGTGCTGGGGGTCGATCCCCGGGACACCGCCCGCTTCGTCGTCAGCGGATACGACCCGGAAAGCGGTGCGCTCCTAGCCGTCAATCACGAGAACAACGAATTCGCCGAACGCGTGGTGTTCTGTGCGGCCGTAGCCCCCGAAGACGCGACACGTCGTTTCACTGCGGACCGCACCCGCTTTCTGGGCCGCAACGGTCTCATGTCGCGGCCCGCGGTACTCGCCTCGGGAGAGGACCTAGACGGGCGCACCGGCCCCTTGTTGGACCCCTGCCTCGCCTGGCAGGTAACGCTCGAACTACCACCCGGCGACAGCCTCGACTGCGCCTTCCTGCTCGGACAGGAGGGCGATCGCGCGTCGGCCAGTGCCTGTGCGGGACGCTACGCCACCGTGGCGGACGTGGACCGGGAACTGGCCCGGGTCGAGGCGTTCTGGACGGAGATCCTGGGGACGGTGCAGATCGAGACACCGGTCCCGGAGATCGACGTCATGGTCAACGGATGGCTCCAGTACCAGAACCTGAGCTGCCGGTTGTGGGGCCGATCGGCCACTTATCAGTCCGGGGGGGCGTACGGGTTCCGCGACCAGTTGCAGGACACCGGCGCGCTGATCTGGCTGGACCCCGATATCACGCGCCGGCAGATCCTGCTCCACGCCGCGCACCAGTTTCCCGAGGGCGACGTTCTGCACTGGTGGCACCCACCGGCCAGCAAGGGAATCCGTACGCGATTCTCCGACGACCTCCTCTGGCTGCCGTTCATCGCGGCACACTACATTAACGCAACCGGAGATCGGGCGATTCTCGCCGAGGCGGTCGGATTCCGTACGGCACGGCCGCTGGAACCGGGGGAGGACGAGGTCTTCCTCTTCCCGGGTTTGTCCGACTCGACCGCCACGCTCTACGAGCATTGCTGCCTCGCGATCGACCGTTCGCTGACCCGCGGGGTGCACGGCCTCCCGCTGATGGGCTCTGGCGACTGGAACGACGGTATGAACCGTGTCGGGCGTGAAGGACGCGGAGAAAGTGTCTGGCTGGGATTTTTCCTCTACGACATCCTGAAATCGTTCCTGCCGATCTGCCGGGGACGCGGGGACGAGGCGCGGGTCTCGCGGTATGGGGATTTCGCGGCGCAATTGCGCGTGGCCCTCAACGACGGGGGCTGGGACGGGGCCTGGTACCGCCGGGCCTACTACGATGACGGCACCCCGCTGGGTTCTTCGGGCAATCGCGAATGCCGCATCGACGCCATCGCGCAGGCCTGGTCGGTCATTTCCGGCGCCGCGCCGCCTGACCGGGCAAGGCTTGCCCTGGATTCGCTGGAGGAACATCTGGTCGACGAGGCGGCAGGGATCATCCGTCTCCTGACCCCGGCCTTCGACAGGACCTCCCACGACCCGGGTTACATCAAGGGCTATGTACCCGGCGTACGCGAAAACGGGGGTCAGTATACCCACGGCGTCCTCTGGGCCATTCAGGCCCTGGCCGAAGCGGGCCGGCGCGACCGGGCGGTCCGCTATCTGACGATGCTGAGCCCGGTGAGCCACGCGCTCGATCGCGACGCCGCCGATACCTACAAGGTGGAGCCCTACGTCATCGCCGCCGACGTCTACGGCGCCGACCCGCACACGGGCCGGGGTGGCTGGACCTGGTACACCGGCTCGGCCGGCTGGATGTTCCGCGTCGCGCTGGAGTCGGTGCTGGGCCTGACGGTGGATTCGGGAAGATACCTCAGACTCGAACCCCGCATTCCGACCCACTGGGAGGGCTATCGCATCCGGTATCGCGTCCCCGGCGGGAAGACCGCCTATCGCATCGAGGTCACGAACCGGCCCGGCGGCGACACGACGATAAGGCGCGCCGAACTCGACGGCAGGCCGCTGTCGCCGGTAGACAATATCCTGCGGATCCCCCTGGCCGCCGATAACGAGGAACACCTCGTCATGGTGGAACTGGATTGAAATCGGTTCCCTTCCAGGGAGGCAGGGAGCGGAAACCAACAAAACCCTTTCCCCTGCGAGCGGGAAGCCCAGGATGGGAATGGAACCCGAAGAACAGGCACGGTACCGGTCGCTAGTCTCGCCCCCCCCCACCTGGCCCCCTCTGTCAGGGAGGAGGGACAACGAAGCCGTTACTTCAGCGGCTTCTCCACGAGGATGCTCCGCATCAGCGCCATGTGGATGAACAGCGCTCCACGGATCTGCTCGAAATAGGCGTTGAAGGGCGAATCGTTTACGTTCTCCCTGAATTCCTCGGACTGGGCGCCCGGATTCAGGATCATCGTGTCGGGTTGCAGGTCCCGCATCGCCTCTTCAAAATCCCGGCGCGCCACATTGGTCTCATCTACCGCGTGGACGTACACTAAGGCCAGTTTTGGCACCAGTGCATGGGCCATCTCGATCACGCCCTTGTCGGGATACAGGTCCTGCCCGTTGTCCACCCGCAACCCGGAGGCCCTGCATTCCTCACGCTGAATCTTTGTCAGTGGCTCGTAAATGTGGCCCAGAATGACGACACGGGTCACCGCGTGGGGAAACTTCGTCAAGGCAAAGAGAAAACTCCCGATGAGTGCCGACTCCGCTGGATTGCCACCGATACCGATCTGGATGCGATCCTCCGGCGCAATACTGGGGTTGATCAGGTCGGGGCGCCACTTGAACAGGGTGTAGAGGTCGGCAAGCCCGTTGGTCGGGCTCTCGTCGATCCCGTGACCCGCGCTGATCACGGGGACTCGGAAGTATTTCAGTAACTCGACCATCGTCCCCGCATCCGGCGTGCGCAGTACGGTCAGGTCGCCGAAGGTATTGCAGCACTCGGCAACCTCGTCCAGTGCCGCGTGCCTGGACATCATGTCGGCCGCGGCCTTCCCCACGTGGAGAAACGATGCGCCCAGATTCAGGCAGGCACGCTCGAACGACAGGCGGATCCGCGGGTGAGCCTGGTCCAGGAACAGGATGGACAGGGTGAAATCCCGCAGGGGACGCTCTCCCTTGTGCATTCCGAGCTCGTATTCCGCAGCCAGACGGAATATCTGGAGCATCAACTCCGGGCTGAAGTGCCGGGCGGATACCACGTGCCGCCGATAGAGTTCGGTGAGTCGTTCGGGCTCGGCCGGGATGGCATCCCGCAGCGCTTCCGCACGGCCAGGCTCGGCCACCTTGTGCTCCCTCGATACGCGGACGGGATTGATCGGGGGAAGTTGACTGGCTGGCATTAAGGGGTCCTCCGGAGTTTTGTCTGCCTGCTGTCCCGACGGCGCTCGCCGTGCGTGTTCTCGCGGCTGGCAGGGCGCGGTTGCATCGGGATCGGATTGGCGGGAATCGCGCGAGCCGTTATCGCGCGGGATCAAGCGCTAAGCATAGCAGGGATCCCCGAGACCCGTGGCTGCGACGGCATGGGTCGTTGCCTTGGCCGGTGTCCGCCTCGCTCGGCCGTCAATCGAACAGGCTGCCTCCCCGGCTGTCGATGACCCGGGAGTAGAAAGTCGCGCTGGCCTTCGGCGTACGCTTGCGCGCAGCGTCGGAGAAGTCCACCCGAACAATGCCGAATCGCTTCGCGTAACCGAAGCTCCACTCGAAATTGTCGAACAGGGACCAGACAAAGTAGCCCCGTGCATCCACTCCGCGCGACCTGGCGTCAAGCAAGGCCTTCAAGTGATCTTTCAGATATGCGATCCGGTCGGCGTCATCCACGCGGCCGCCGGTGACCACGATATCCGGGCACGCCGCGCCATTCTCGGTCACATAGATCGGCGGGACATCGTAGCGATCGGCCAGCCAGCTTAGGGTATCTTTCAGTCCCCGCGGATACACCTCCCAGGCCATCTCGGTGTGGGGTGCATCGGCCTGCGGGACCGCAGCGCCGAAAAAGGGGGGTTTACCCGAGGCTCGTACCACCGATCGCGTGTAGTAGTTCACCCCGAGGAAATCCACCGGCCGGGAGATCCGCTCCATGTCTTCGCCGGCGGGCTCGCGCCAGGCGCCCCCGTAGATCCGCGCCAGCGCCCTGGGGTAGCGCCCACGAAACAGCGGGTCGAGAAACTGGCGGTTCATGTAGACATGGGCACGCGATGCGGCTTCGCGATCGGCAATCGAATCGCTCGCTGGATACTTCGGCTCCAGGTTCACAGCGATACCGATCCGGTGGCGCCCCATTTCGCGGTAAAGGGCGACGGTATCGCCGTGGGCGCGCAGCAGGTTATGGGCGGCGACGGCGGCCTCACCAAGGTCCGCGTGGCCCGGGGCGTGCACCCCGTTGAGGTAACCGGCATCGACAACGACCCAGGGTTCGTTCAGGGTGATCCAGTGGCGCACACGGTCGTCCAGGGCGCGGAACATGACCTCGGCATAGTCTGCGAACCAGCCGGCGATGTCCCCGTTCAACCACCCGCCCCGGTCGTCCAGGGCGGCGGGCAGGTCCCAGTGATACAGGGTCAGGAAGGGTTCGATCCCGTGCTCGAGCAGGCGGTCCACGAGTCGATCGTAGAATCCGAGGCCCGCGCGATTGACCGCACCGGTG
Source organism: Gammaproteobacteria bacterium (assembly GCA_022340215.1). Taxonomy (NCBI): domain Bacteria; kingdom Pseudomonadati; phylum Pseudomonadota; class Gammaproteobacteria; species Gammaproteobacteria bacterium. Next base: position 19,929 of record JAJDOJ010000114.1, on the reverse strand, counting down.
CCTTCGGGAATGACACGCCCCCAGGCGACACTGAAACGGTAGGCGCGGAGACCGAGCGTGGCCATCAGGGCCACGTCGTCGTTCATCCTGCGATAGTGGTCGCAGGCGACGTCCCCGGTCTCGTCGTTCGCGACCCGGCCGGGCGTATGGGAGAATCGGTGCCAGATGCTTTCGCCGGCCCCGTCGGCAAGCGGAGAACCCTCGATCTGGTAGGACGAGGTTGCGGCTCCCCAGACGAACTCCAGGGGGAAGCGCGGATCGCTCATTGCGGCAACTCCGGGTCGGCGGCATCGCCTTCAGCCGGTTCCGTGTCCCTAACGATCACGAGACGCCGGTCTGGCGCCACGTTCTCCATCACCTGCATCCGGCCATCGGGCCAATGGACCCTCACGGCCTCGACCGTCTCCTCGGGACCGAGCCCGAAGTATACCCGGTAGTGTCCCTGGGAGAAAAACGAGCCCTCGGCGTGTCCGACCGGATTGACCTGCTTGCGGCCTCCGGCCTCCACCTCGACCCGCGCCCCGATGGCCTGCGGGTTTCCGCCGTCACCGGCGAGGTCAAGCTGCAGCCAGTGGTTGCCGTCCGGTTCGTTCCGCACCGCATAGAGGGTCCATTCCCCCTCGTCCTCCTCCTGCTTCCCGAACAGCTTCGCGGTCAACGCGGGCTTGAGATTTCGCTTCAGCGCCACCAGCAGGTCACGCGACCCGTCGCCGTCGAGGTCCGCCCAGGTACTCCTCGCCCCGGAGAGATGGAACTGCCCGGGCAGATCGAACCGCCCGGTCCTCTCGAATCGGCCCGCATCGGTCTGCCGGTACATGCCGCCCGGCAGGCTGTGCAGGTCCGTGCGGCCGTCGTTGTCGTAGTCCACCCAGTCGGCGGTGAACGAGGCCGCCGGCAACCCGATCTCCCGCGGGTCCATTGCCTTCAGCGTACCCGCGTCGTTGCGGATCAGGAGGTTCTGTTGCTTGCCGGAGGCGATGAAGACATCGAGATCCCCGTCCGCATCGAAGTCCGCCATCGACAGTTTCGCCAGATTCGCGAATGGGCCTTCGCCCGCCCCTTTCACCGGCAGAGCCCGAAAGGTGCCATCCTCGTTGAGGTAGAGCGCGGGTCCGCCCTTTGCGTACCACAGCATGTCGGGGTCGCCGTCTTCGTCGACGTCGAACCAGAGAAACGAGCCGGGTTCCGGCATCGCCAGGCCCACGTCACCGGCGACCTCGGTGAACCGACCGGCTCCGGTCTGGCGGTAGAGACGGTTGGGATCCTCCAGGGCGACACCGGCGGTCCTGCCGCACACGACGTAGAGATCGAGCAGGCCATCGACGTCGAAGTCCACCCAGGCGGCCTGGCGGCCCGGGCAGGACGCCTTGTGGATCCCGCTCGCCTCGATCTCGTTGGAGTAGGTCCCATCCGCTGACAGGAACAACTCGTCCTCGGTCCCCGGAGCGATCTGCGCGATATAGCCACGCATCCCGCCTCGGCCGATGAAGACGTCCAGCACCCCGTCCGCGTTGAGATCGGTCCACGCCATCGAATGACGGTCCCTCAGCAGGATATCGAGCTCATGCCGGTCGGGGTTGATCCGGAACCTGCCGACGAACACCTGATCGAGCGGCAGGGACGCCGGCAGGGACACACGCACGGGAATGCCGTTGGTCGGATTCGGTCCCGTGGCGACGATCATCCTCTCGCCCGGTGCGAGCGAGAAATCGATCTGCGACCGCACCAGGCCCTCACCCTCGCCTTCCTCGCGAATGCTATAGCTCCCCTTGGGACAGTCCACGCAAACCACCCCCCAGGGGATGGCGACCTTGCCCGACACGGGACCCGGGACCCCGCCCCCCCGATTCCAGAGCACGAGGGCCCCGCCGGCGAACCCGAGATGGAAACCCGAGTCCCGCAGGGGTTCCCCGGCATGCCCTTGTTCGAGTCCCGGGAAACCGCGCACCTGGTTCAGTCCGAGGTCCGCGACCCGGTTCCCGGAGAACCCCAGTCCGGATTCCCCGAACGCGACGAACTCTCCGGAGGAATGGTTCGTCGTGAAGATGTCCAACTGACCGTCCCCGTCGAAATCGGCAACGCCGGCGTCATCGAGGGTGTAGACGGTGGCCAGCGGCTGCATCCAGTCGGGCACGCCGCTGCCGACGAAAAACCTGTCGAGTCCAATCACGTAGAGGACCGCGAGGACAAAGACGGCGCACGCCGCCAGCACGATTGCGAGACGTTTCATGATCCCCCCCGGGATGGCATGGGCGCGTTTGCCGACGCGGCGATCGGGGCGCCCCTGGGCGAACGTGATGGTACCTGCAAGCTGTGGTTGGGTTTCGAAGACCTTGCCGGTCAGACGTACACGCGATCGGCCACCGGTGCGGTGATGCCCCGGATCACGGCTCGCTGGACCGGGTTCAGCCCCTTCTTTCGTTCCGACCTCGCCCCAACCTTATTCTCTAACAGCGCCGCATCGATCCGATCGACCTCTAGGTAGTCCACCACGGTGCGGAGGTCGAAGTTACCCGAAACCAGGTCCTCGTAGCGAACAAGCATCCCGCCGACCGCCTCGTGCCTTTCCAGGAAGCCTTCGGCCAGGTGCCGCCAGTGATGGGCGAAAGCGACTGGAGAGCGGACCTTGTAGTCCGGCCAGAAACTGTACCAGTTCACCCCGAGGCAGGAACGGTAGCTGTCCGCGGGGTCGCGAACGAGAAACAGAAACTTCGCCGACGGGTACAGCCACTTCAGGTAGCGCGCGTGGTCGACGGTCAGTCGCACCTCCTTAAGCCCCCAGCGCAGCGAGGCGTCCGGCAGGGGATCTCCGAGCCAAGCGCCGACGAACTGCCGGTGCGCCGCGTGCAAGCTCGAGACCGGCGGCAGGAGGTTGGCGATCCACTCGGTGGTGAGCTTTTGCGGGTCGGTCTCGTCCCGGAAGTGCCAGTCAGGCGGCCAGTCCTCCCTCATGGCCACGAGGCCAACGGTCAGGCGCTGGATCACCGCACACTGGTCGAAGGGTTCTCCCCACAGGAACACCTGGCCGCTCGACATGACCAGCCGCTGCAGCAGTGTAGAGCCCGAACCCCACCCGGCGGCCAGGACGAATACCGGAGCAACCCCGGAATCCGGCGCCGCGGCGCCGGGCCAGCGATTTGCGATGGCATCGAGCGCCCTTGAGATCAGAGCAGACGCATAGACTTCGGGCGGAACCGAGCGCCGCTTGACGGCCTCGCTGCCGAGCACTGCGCCGATCATTCGAATGTTTCGGTCATCGGGGCACCGGGTGCGGTTGGACCTCCGCAGATTCTACGCACCGTTCGAGGGATTTCAATTCTTGCGGAAAATCAGTCCCGCCGGACAACGCTTCGCTGACCCGACCCGGGGCACTACGATGATCGCGGAAACGGTCCATGTACTCTATGCTTTGCCGAGGCACTCATCTGCGAAAGGAAGACTCATGACCTGGGAGGCGTGGTTCACCATCGGCGTCGTCGCCTTGTGTTTCGGCCTCATGGCGTCGAACCGTCCCGCTGACGTGACCCTGGTCGGCGGCATCACGCTGTTGCTGGTGACCGGTATCCTCACCCCCGCCGAAGCGCTCGGAGGGCTCGCCAACGAGGGCGTTGTCACCGTCGGCGTACTGTATGTGGTGGTGACGGGGCTCCGCGAGACCGGCGCCATCGACTGGATGCTCGGCCCTGTTCTGGGGCAACCCAGATCGCTCGCCGGGGCCCAGGCGAGGATGATGGCCCCGGTCGCAGCCATGAGCGCGTTCCTCAACAACACACCTGTCGTTGCGATGTTCATCCCGGCGGTGGTGGACTGGACGCGAAAGTATCGCCTGCCCGTGTCGCGGTTGATGATCCCGCTGAGCTACGCGTCGATCGCGGGCGGCACCTGCACCCTGATCGGCACCAGTACAAACCTGGTCGTCAATGGTCTGCTGCTCGAACAGGGTTGGGAACCGGGCATCGGGATGTTCGAACTGGCCTGGATCGGCATACCGGTGACGCTGTTGACCTTCGGGTACCTGATCCTCCTAGGGCCCTTGCTGTTACCCGACCGCAAACCCGCGATTACCCCAAGTGGCGACCTGCGCCGTTACGTGGTCGAGATGGAGGTGGAGGTGGCGGGTGCCCTGTGCGGCAAGACAGTCGAGGAAGCTGGACTACGGCACCTGCCGGGACTGTTTCTCGTCGGCATCGAACGCGATGGACGTGTCCTTGCGGCGGTACCGCCCGGCGAACCGCTGTACGGCAACGATCTTCTGATGTTTGCGGGTATCGTGGACTCGATCGTGGACCTGAGAAAGATCCGCGGCCTGCGACCGGCGACCGATCAGGTAAACAAGGTCCGCGCGAGCGAGGAACAACGCACCCACATCGAGGCAGTGGTCTCGAACAGCTGTCCCCTGGCGGGGAAAAGCATCCGCGAGGGCCGATTCCGCACCATCTACAACGCGGCAGTCATCGCAGTGGCGCGCAATGGCGCGCGGATCGCGGAGAAACCAGGCGACATCGTACTGCGACCGGGCGACACTCTGCTACTGGAGGCACACCCGGATTTCGTCGTCAGACACCGAAACTCCCGGGACTTTTACCTGGTCAGCCGCCTGCCCGGCTCCTCCCCCCCAAAACATGACCGCGCCCTGCGCGCAATCGCCATCCTCGCGGCGATGGTCCTTGTCGTGGCGACGGGCTGGCTCAGCATGCTGGAAGCCGCCCTGCTGGCTGCCGGGATGATGATCATCACACGCTGCACCACCGGCCGCACCGCCCGGCGCAGCGTCGACTGGCGCGTGCTTATCGTCATCGCCGCCTCCTTCGGCATCGGCAATGCGATGGAGTCCACCGGTGCCGCGGCGGCGATCGCAGGCGGACTGATTTCCCTGTCCGGCGGTGTCGTCTGGACCGCACTTGCGGCCATCTTCACGGTGACCGCCGTCATCACGGCCCTGGCCACGAACAACACCGCTGCGGTGTTGATGTTCCCCGTCGCGCTTGCCACGGCGCAGAGCATCGAGGCGGCGTTCCTTCCCTTCGTGATCACGGTCATGGTCGCCGCCTCGGCGAGTTACGCCACCCCGATCGGCTACCAGACCAACCTGATGGTCTACGGTCCCGGCGGCTACCGCTTCACCGACTACGTCCGCGTCGGCCTGCCCCTGACGGTGGCGGTCTGCGCCATCACGGTCGCCATCGTTCCACTGGTGTGGACGCCCTGAGCCACCCCGAGCTTGCCCTTGTTGGGCCAGTCTGCGGTAACCGCTGCATCGACTGCAGTTCCTGACGGCGAGGCGGGTCTTCAGCCATCGCGAGGTTTCGGCTATCGCCCGGGCGTCGTGCAGGCGAAGGCGGGAGGGAGACTTTTCATCCGCTTCATACGCCGTCTGTCGGTCCAGGACCCCGTAACCGATCGCTCTACGAATTTTCCGTCAGGAGTTCCGCTCCGGAAAGGCAACGAGACGAGCAGTTCACTCCTGAGCAGGAAACCTGCTGCCCCGCGATGCCACACGCTGGAGCGAGGACGGGGAATTCACCGAGCGGAGTAACTTCGGCCTCCCCCGCCGTCGTCAGCGCCCATTTGCGGCAGTCGTAATAGCGTATCTCCTCGGTGAAAGACGGAAAGCGGCCGCAATTAAAGTAGCGCCAGTAGAAGCTGTCGTAGCCCCGGCAAAGCCCCTCGGACGGGTCGAGCAGCGGGCAGGCGTGGCCCCCCGGTTTGCAGCAATTCGTGCAATCGCCGCAGGACTTGCCGTGAGTCCAGTCGCCGCGGGAAACCGTGATGGAAGAGTCGGGTACCGAACGCGGCGGGCTGGCCAGGGGAACCGAGAACATGAAGGCGCGACCGTGCCGCAGCATCATCCCCGTCAACCGCAGGGCGTGGGGGAACAGCCCGAGGCTGGCGCGCCAGTGGCGCCAGAATCGCCAGTCACCGAAAAAGTACCACGTCATCAACGGCGCCGTGAGGAAGCCGCCCACCAGCGTCACCATGGAAAAGACGATATAGACGATGAACGCGAACCGGGCCGTGCCCCAGCGAACCGCCTGCAATTGTCCATGCATCCCTGCCAACACCCCGAATACCTGCGATTGAATTTCGCAACAAGATGCCTTCCGTTGCTCCACAAGTCAACCTCATCAATCTACCCAGGTGCGGAACGTTGATGTCTCCCTTCGGTAATTCATGGTCCCGGGGGTAAGGCCTTGCACAAAGGGGAAACCGACTTTTTTCCAATCCCTTTTCACGTGAGAGTGTTGCACAAGTCCCAGAGTCCGAGTGGACAGATAAATACGAGCGCTGCAAGCACCTGATTTTGTTTAATCCCCTCACCCTGATCCCACCCCGTGATTCGCACTACCCATCGGGACAAGGCGACTTACAACCACCCTCCAGGGACAAAGGGGGGGAATGGACTCCAGATAGTATTACCTTGGCCAGTCAAGCGATGCTGGCGGGAAGAAAATAGAAGGCAATGCCAAGGATGAAATACACCGCCAGGAGTTGTATCCCTTCCATCCAATGAAATTCTCCGTCTACCGCTACAAAGTTGACCAGAATGGACGCGAGGATAATTGACAGTACCTCAAGGGGTGTAAACACCAGGTCCATTGGTTGCGGCCCGATAAAGAAACTCAGGAATACCAGTACGGGAGCTACGAAGAGGGCCACCTGGCTACTGGAACCAATCGCAATGGTTACGCTGATATCCATCTTGTCCTTCAACGCCATCATGACCGCCGCGCTGTGTTCAGCAGCATTACCGACTATCGCGATAACAATAACGCCGACAAAAACCTCGGTCATACCTATTGTTTTGGTCACTTCCTCCACAGAATGAACCAGCAATTCACTCATAAAAGCGACGCCGATAGTGGAAAGGGAAAGCACAATCACCGCCGTTTTGACCCTCCAGGCTTCGAATGCGCCGTCTTCGGTACTTTCGTAATCCGTAGTGTCAAAAAGGTGTTTATGCGTCCGAAGGGAAAATACCAGACTGAGGACATAGGTCGCGAAAAGTACGATCGCAACGTCCAGGCTAACGTCCAGATCCGAGGCGGCGATTTCCTCGGCCGGCAGATCGCTGCCTGCCAGTAGATAATAAAACACGGCGGGAACCACAAGCCCCGCGGTACTCAGGATCAGCAGGGTCGAGTTCATCCCTGCCGCGGTTACATTGAATTTCTGAGTTTTGAATCGAAATCCTCCGGCCACCACACTCAGTCCCAGAACCAATAGTATGTTTCCAATGATCGATCCGGTGATGGACGCTTTTACCACCCCGTAAAGACCTGCTTGAAGCGCGAAAACGGAAATAATCAATTCGGCGGCATTGCCGAATGTTGCATTCAATAAACCACCTATCCCCGGCCCTACATGTTCGGCAAGATGCTCCGTGGCTCGCCCCAAGAGCCCCGCCAATGGGATGATGGCAAGCCCGGAGACGATAAATATCCACGTTCCACTCGCATGGGTAAACTGCAATACAAATGCGATAGGGACGAAAATGAGAAAGAAATCTAGAATATTCAGTTCCCAATTGCCGATTTTCATCGTGATTTTCCTGGTAGCCTTTTGGAATGGAAACCTAACAATACTTCCCGAACAGCGCAGATTGTCTTGACGAGGAAGTGGGAAATACCCGAGCCTGGTTTACTGAAAAGCTGACGCGAGACAACCAGCTCACGGTCGTGCTGCGGCGAAATCATCAGTTTGATCCTCAGCGAGCTGATCGAGGTGCCCTTTTTGTACTCCGCAGCTTGGATGATACCGTCTTGCGCCTTGCCCAGTTGGCCAGCGCCAGAATCCTATTTCTTGGCAAATTCCGGGTTCTTGTTCCAGAGCTAGGCGCGCAACGAAAGTGGGTCAATCGAATTCCTGGTGGGGGTTTGGTGCTTTCTTGCAGGGTCAATTAATCTTTGAATCCTATGACAGTGCAACTATTGCCCCTGACCGGCCGACGGGATCCGGCCGGGGCGAGCACCGTTGCGGTGCCGAAATTTCCCAACCCGCACAACTTCGGCCCATCATTCGCGCCCCCACTGCAATGACATAGTTCGACTATGCGCCTGTTGTCGCGCCTTGATGACGAACCAAAATCCGGCGCGATCTGGTATGTCATTTTCCGGCAATCGCCTAAAGCGACTGGTCGAGTCGGCTGCGCCGCTTTGCCCGATCGTGAGCGAGGCTCGACACATCGAGCAGTTGATCGCACCGGACTTCGAACGACTCTGCACCCTGGCGCGGAATCTTTGGTGGAGCTGGAACACAGCCGGCCCCGCCTTGTTCCGTGACCTCGAACCCGTACGATGGCGCGAACTGGACCAGGACGGCTGGGCGCACGAGGACTATTTCGACGTCGCCGAGAACTCCGAGGACGACCGCGCCCTGACCGCTCCTCTATACGGCAGCAACGACCGCACCCGAATCCGCAAGGAACTGCTCCTGGGTGTCGGCGGCGCGTTACCGAACAGGCGGCGCGGCGCAACTCCTGAACTGCTCGAGAATCTGAGACGCTCGCTCAATCTGGACACCCTCACCATCGGATTCGCGCGGCGCTTCGCAGAATACAAGCGAAGCCACCTGCTGCTCGGCGACCTGCAACTGCTCGATCAACTCGTCAACAACCCGCACGCGCCGGTGCAGTTTCTTTTCGCCGGAAAGGCCCACCCCCGGGATGCTGTCGGCAAGGGCATCCTGCAGCGCATCGACCGCCTGAACCGGGACCCGTGCTTCGCCGGTAAGATCGTATTCGTCGAGGACTACGACATGAACACCGCGCGACATCTGTTGCAGGGAGTCGATGTCTGGTTGAACAATCCGCGCCGGCCGCTGGAGCCCTCCGGCACCAGCGGCCAGAAGCTCGTACCCAACGGCGGTCTCAACCTCTCTGTGCTGGATGGCTGGTGGGCGGAGGCCTGCGACGGGCGTAACGGTTTCGCCATTGGTAACGGGGCCACGCACTCCAACCAGGAACTGCAGGACCGCCGCGATACCGAGGCGTTGTTCAGGGTGCTGCTAGAGGAGGTCGTCCCGCTGTATTATAATCGCCGGCACGACGGTCTCCCGCACGACTGGATTGCGCCCATGAAGCATTCAATTCGAGCCCTGGGCTGGCGCTTCAACGCCAACCGTATGATCATGGACTACGTGCGGCATTGCGACCTCCGGGCGGCCGGCGGCGTTTCAAGCGATATGCGCCCTGACTAGGAGCCTGTCGGATTTAGGCGATCGTAGCGAGCATGGTGGGAGAGCGAGACAAAAAGTTCACGATTTCGAGGCGCATAGTGGGCCTACGCAACGAGGAATCGGGGATTTTTTGGGCCGTTCTCCCATCAGCGCAGTAGATTGTTCCTAAAGCCGACAGGCTCCTAGGGAAGCCCCGACTGATATGTCACTGGACATCGGCCCGGAAAATAAACTGGATTCCTGGTCATGTCCCGCCGTGCGAGAAAAACGTATTCGTGGAAGATTTGACACGACTCACTCGATTCGTGTTGATGTAAAATCGCTCCTTTACATTTATCGAGTCATCCAGCGACAAAAATGCAGTTGTAGTATCCGGCAATGGTCACTTGGGTTTTGCGAGGGCCATTGCCATCCCACATCGAGCATCCCGTACCAAAAACCCACCAAACAGGATCCATCTGATGAAAAAGCGCTACCTCAAGACCAAACCCGTCTGCAAGGTTACCTTCGATCTCCCGGCCTCAATCGGCCCGGCGAGACAAGTCTCGCTCACGGGAGATTTCAATGACTGGAACGTGGAATCCACACCCATGAAGCGGCGCAAGGACGGCTCCTTCACTGTCACCGTCGATCTGCAGCGCGACGCGGAATACCAGTTCAAGTACCTGATCGACGGCCAGCGCTGGGAGAACGACAAGGAGGCCGACAAGTACATCCAGGCCCCGGTCGGCGGCGGAGAAAACTCGGTCATCGTCGTTTAGACACCGGCACCACAACTCGCCCGGGACACGTTCGCGCGGTTTCCTGCCCGATGATCAAGTCGCCACGGAGCACCATTGAAGGAACGCATCAGGCATTCAGGCGACGCTAGGGAATTCCACACCTCCGAAGGTTGTTACATCGCGGCGCTTTCGAACAGCGTTGAAGACCCCGATGTCTCTATTGCACGGGCCCGCGTGGCACCCGGTGTCACGACCCGCTGGCATCGCCTCGCGGGAACCGTGGAACGTTATGTCATCCTGGAGGGTCGGGGGCGCGTGGAACTCGGGGACCTCGCCCCAGCAGAGGTAGCAGCCGGCGATGTCGTGCTGATCCCCCCGATGTGCCGCCAGCGGATCACCAACACCGGTTCTCGGGACCTGGTGTTCCTGGCGATCTGCACCCCGCGGTTTTCGATCGACACCTACGAGGAAATCGAGGATCCAGCGGTACCGCGAGACGCGTCGGATTGACACTCAGGCCCGGCGGCGGCGCGTCCTCATGCTGACCGGGTCCGGCAACTTTTTAGTATCCACGCACTTTCCCGCTTACCCTCAAACAGGGTGTATCCCTCGCGCTCCTCCAGATACCTCAGCAGGTCCACGATCTGGCTCTGGGCCTCGGCCAACCTTTGGCGTCCCAGGATATCATCGGCGTTCTTCGCGTTCCCTTTCCTGACCGTGGGCCCAGGTCACCACAGCCCACACACCCATCGCCAATGGAACCAGCCACTGCATGGAGAACCTCACACGTTGTCCGGTTTCCGGAGCGAGCCCCGGTATTCTGAGTATCGATCCAAAGGCATGGATTGTTCAACCCGTGGTATCGGAGGTTCGCACCGAGGCGCGGCACTCCCAAGTAGAGTGCCTACCTGACCAGCGCCACTGGAATCTACACGTATCGAAGGACGTTCTGCGCCACGGAGCCGAGCAGCAGATGCGTCATTCCGGACCCGCCGTGGGGACCCATGAGGACCTTTCCGTGTTTTTCCCCTAGTGCTCTGTCCAACTGATAATTACGGATTCCGCCGATACGCATTCCCGTGCATCGCGGAGATGCGCGATGCGTCCGGCGCGAATCATAGTACGGTCCACAAGGAAGGGGGAGAATGCCTTTGTTGCCTCGCTGTCCCGACGTACCTTGAGGAATAATCGAATGGGGCGAACATCCGTCGTTCTAGACGCTGTGGGGTTCGCGGCCGAGTGTCTCGGGCGCGGCTCCTGGGACGATTACGTCTAGGAGCCTGTCGGACTTAGGTGATCGTAGCGAGCATGACGGGATCGGACTCCGGTTCCCAAGTACGACGAATTGACAATACGCAACAACGCCACCCACGCAATCCAGAGTCATGGCGTTTGTTGGGAAGCTGGCGCATACTGTCTTTGTGACATCAATTTTGGTCAAGAAAAGGGCTGACGCCGATATCGCTGTTCGTGTTTCCAAGTCCCGGCAACACAGTCGGCGAGTGACTTTCCCTGCACCATTCCAGGAGCAAGATACATGGTAAGCATGAAAACATTGGCAGCCAGCGCGCTGGTTGCGGCGATTGGCGTTGCCGGACCTCAGGCCGCTTCGGCATTCGACATGGGGAACATGATGAACCCCTCGAAGTGGATGAATCCCAGCAATATGTTCGGCGGCAACAGAGGCGGCGACTATGGCGACCGCGGGTATGGCGGTGGCCCCGGTTACGGCGGGTACGGCGGTGGCCCCGGTTACGGCGGGTACGGCGGCGGCCCCGGTTACGGCGGGTACGGCGGCGGCCCCGGTTACGGCGGGTACGGCGGTGGCCCCGGTTACGGCGGGTACGGCGGTGGCCCCGGTTACGGCGGGTACGGCGGCGGCCCCGGTTACGGCGGTCAGCCGGGATACGGCGGTTACGGCGGCGGCCCCGGTTACGGCGGTGGCCCCGGTTACGGCGGTCAGCCGGAATACGGCGGCCAACCTGGGTACGGTGCCCCGGGGGGCGAGTACGGTCCACGCTGACAATCGACGCGCCCATAATCACCTAAAATTCGACTATAATCCGACATAAAAAGTTGACTGTATTGGGCCCCGCTTGCCGGGGCCTTTCCTTTCGCGACTCCCACCGAAGCAACGTCGAACACGGAACTTGGGCAGTAAACGATCTCATGTGTTCAGCGACGCATTCCACCGGCCTATGTCGATTTCAGGATTCCGGAATCAAGTCGACTCGGTTCGCGACAAACAATCAAATGAACTCGAGTGTGAACTCGCCCCATGGCGCCCCCGCGGCGTTGACTTGCGCTGCCAGCCTCGAAGCTTCGAAACGACCGTAGACACTGGATTCGTCCCAGACGCGCAAGGACCTTCGGTTCGGATCGAGAACAAAGCGGCCTCCGCCCGTCACGAGCAGCTCCGGGTGGTCAACAACCAGGGTCTGATCGTCAGCCCAGTCATGTCGAATGTCATGCCCCGCTAGAAACCACGCGAGCAGTTGATTGTGGTAGCGATGCTCGGTTGCAGCGGCGAACAGCAGGTAGTCCGTCCCGCACCAATGAACCTGGAGAAATTTGCCCTCGACCGGAGTGTCGGCGATGATTCCCTCCGGAAGGGTCAGAATGATGGTGCCCATGTCGCTGTCCCACTTCGAGGATTGTCTCACTGCCCCGCTTTTCTTCTTGCCCATGGTGGCCGAGCGAGGCAGACGTCGACGCAGTCGATTACGGCCGTGACGGCCGTCTTTGCCCCCGCTATGGACAGCAACGACGTGAACCGATATCTGGTCCCAAGCCCCCTTGGCTTCACTGCACCTCCTATTGACGGTAGATCTCCCGAACGAGTCTCAGGAACCACGGTGGACGCTCGAGCACGATATACACGAGAATCAACGCCATGATCGGAAGCCCGAGCGCCACGGCATCGATGAGTCCCAGAACCGCAATTGCGATGAGAGTCCTTGTCTTCGTGCTCATTAGTATTCAGGTCCGATCTGCAATTCCGCCGTTACGGAAAGCGCGCCGCAACCGAAAACGGACACCGTCATTGAGTCCTATGCATTGCACTGTGCCCACTCGTTCACCCGGCAGGCTGCTTGTGTCCCTGTCTCCGCACTCCTTGCTCCCATCGCAACGTCCGGCTTATCCGGTTGTTCAGCGGCAGCGTTGGCTATTCGACACACCGTATTCCAGCCCGTTGACGTTGGCCCCTTCGGCGGTTTCCGATACGGGCCACAGGTAATACTGTCCCTCCCCGGTTTCCAGGTACAGGTATGCCGCCCCGCCAAGGTCGGCCACCAGCCACCATTGACCGTAGTGAACGGTACGGCTGGTGCTGGGCATGGAGGTCCCCGGTGTGGAAAAAAACGACTCGGACTCGGACTGAAGGCCGTACTGCCCATTGCTGCACAAATCGATCTGGGTATTCGTACTGGAGGCAAAACTGTATCCGCCGTCTGACCCCGTACGTCCTGCCGAGTCGCCGCCGGAGCGATACAGCACCTTGTCCGCCAGTTTCTCGCGCCAGCCCTGCACCTGCGGCTGAGTCCATTGCAGGCTGTTGCCGATGCCGTCCACCGTGGTCTTGAGCGTACCTTCCTGCCCGGGCCCGCCAAGCGCCAGGATCGCAACGACAGCACCGTAACCACCCTGGCGAACCGTCCCGATGACACTACGCGGCTGGTTGTCGACCCACGCGGCGAATGTGGCATCGAGTGTCGCCGGATCGGGCCGGTTCACGGACCTGGGTAACAGGTTGATCCCCAGTTCGCTGACCGCCTCCACCGCAAGTTCGCCGATGGTATCGAGATCGCCCTCGGAGGCCCCGTACATGGCGATCATGGTCTCCTGCCGGGCATTCTTAAGAATTACCGCGCCGGCGTCTGCATCGTATCCTCCCGCGAATCCCTCGGGCACCTGAAAGGAAACCCCGACCCAGGGAGAGTCGATACGCTCGTTCCCCTGAACCGTCCTGACCGGCATCTGGGTCTCGGCAGGCAGTGAACCAGGCACGATCGCCAGCAGAAAGAACCCTAGACACCATGCAATTTTCGATTCATCCATTCTGTTGCCTCGGTGTAGTTTGGAAAATAGGAACGACCCGCCGTTCCCCGTCACCGCATTCTACTCTCGGTGCCGGACGATGGCCCGAAGCGAACGGTCAAGGTCGTGGATTGTCGATAGAATCGGTAAGGGGCACCATTGATGCCCGATCCATCCCGACGATTTCACGTTTAGCGGAGGCATTCCATGGAATTCGATCCCGAAGGCCGACGACTTCCGATCAAGGTCGATACCGCATCCAACGGCGAGTACTGCCCGAGGTCCCTGACCGGGGCGGAGATCGCCGCTAACGATCACGCGCGGGAATGCGCGGGAAACGCGGCGAGACGGCTGGGCGTCTCCAGACGGACGTTTCTGAAAACCAGCGCCGGTGCCGCCACGACGCTGCTCGCCTTCAACGAGGTGTACGCGAAGTCGGGCTTCGGTGGAGGTCTTTTCGACATCCCGCACGAGGCCGCCTGGGACTCCGCCATGGCCGATACGGTCGTCGGGGGTGAGGAGTTCATCTTCGATATCCAGACGCACTGCGTCGACCCATCCGGCGAGTGGCGGGAAGGGTCCGAAGGCAAGCAATGGGAGCGCGTCCTCAACCAGGTTTTCTCGCAGCGCAGGAAATGCACCGCCGGCGGATTCGACTGCTACTCCGCGGAACAACTGGTAAAAGAGGTATTCCTCGACAGCGACACGGATGTGGCCGTGGTCTCCGCGCTGTGGGGCGCCCGGGACAGCAATCCGACACCGATCGAGTATGCCGCCGAGGCTCGGGCCATCGTCGATACCCTGGGGGATGGAAAACGGGCGTTGCTGCACGGCGGGGTACTCCCCAACGAACCGGGCGCGCTCGACCGAATGGAAATCCAGGCGCGGGAATTCGGGGTGGCCGCATGGAAGACCTACCCGCAATGGGGACCACAGGGCACAGGATACTTCATGGACGATCCCGAGTTCGGCATTCCTATGATCGAAAAGGCACGCGAACTCGACGTCAAGGTCGTCTGCGCCCACCGCGGCATCCCACTCGGAAACCTCGACTACCGTTACTCGCACCCGGCGGACATCGCCCGGGTGGCGCGACGCTTTCCGGACGTCACCTTCATCTGTTACCACGCCGGCTGGGAACCCGGAGTCCCGGAGGGTCCCTACGCCCCCGACGAGGATAAAGGCGTGGACCGCCTGATCCGGGCCCATCAGGAAAACGGATTCAGGCCCAACGAGGGCAACCTCTACGCAGAACTCGGCAGCACCTGGCGCTACCACATGAGCAAGCCCGACGAGGCCGCGCACCTGATCGGAAAGCTGCTCAAGTACTTCGGAGAAGAACGGACCTGCTGGGGAACCGACTCACTCTGGTACGGCAGCCCGCAGGACCAGATCCAGGCATTCAGGGCGTTTCAGATCTCGGCGGAATGGCAGGACCGGTACGGGTATCCGGCCCTGACGTCGAACGCGCGGCAGAACATCTTCGGCCTCAACGCAGCCAGGGTCTACGGTGTGGAGATGCCGCCGGTACGCCAGGTGTCAAGGACCGGCGGGTTCGATCGGCTCAGGGAGCGGTACAGGGAAGCGCCCAACCCCAGCTTCCAGACCTTCGGGCCCAGGACACGCAGACAGTTTCTCCGGCTGACCGGTCGAAGCGGCGGCAGACCGGGTTGAGAGGCCATCGCCTACCAGCACCCAGGTCCGACACATCGCTGCGACGAGGACTATGGTGCTCGACTCGGCGTGGCAGTTTCAATGATCGTGCGAATTGGTGATCGGACACACGCAGCTTGCCCAGGAACAACGATATCAATCTGCAGCACTTGTGAATGCGGGCCACATGCCGACTGTACGCCTTCCCGAAACACGATCGAACCTGTTTAGGAGAAAGGTATTCCGGCGCGGGATTCAGATTCGCGCGCCACGGACCACGAATACGGGGTCCGAATTGAGCATCACGCGATAGTACTTGTCGTCTTCCGGACGCGGCCAGCCGGTCCACGATTCGGTTTCGAGCTCTCCAAATTGGCCGCTGCGGCGAAAGTAATCCAGCACCAGCCCCATGCGCTCGAAGGGGTGTAGCAGGGTCCAGAGGCGGATCACCTTCGGCGGGAACCAGCGATCGGAGAACGTCACGACGAAACGTCCCCCCGGGCGCAGCACCCGCGCCACCTCGGCGAAGACCTCATGGGGTCGCGTCAGGTACTCGACCGAGACAGTGCATACAGCGACGTCGAACTCGCCGT
This sequence comes from Gammaproteobacteria bacterium, assembly GCA_022340215.1. Classification (NCBI taxonomy): domain Bacteria; kingdom Pseudomonadati; phylum Pseudomonadota; class Gammaproteobacteria; species Gammaproteobacteria bacterium. Next base: position 3,749 of record JAJDOJ010000114.1, on the reverse strand, counting down.
CGCTCCAGGGCAGGCGCGGTTCACGGTTGAGATCCTGGACCAGGGAGTCTTCCAGGCGAGCATTGGCCTTGAGCTCCTCCTCGTTCATGCCCAGACCCGTGACCCGGATCTGCGGCGCAGTGCCGTCCAGGTGCGACACCCAGCTGCTCATCAGATCGAGTACGCGGTCACCCGGCTCAATGGCCTTACGGTACGCCTGGTTGATGCATGCACGCGCCCTGCCGTCGATATGCTGAACCATGCGCGGCCGATCGTAGAACGCGTCGTCGGGCGCGGCATCCTCGCGCGCGAAGGCATCCGCCTGTTCGAAGTCCACGCGACCACCCACCGGCGGACATTGCATGCCCGGTCCGCTTTCAACCAGGTCGGCAAGGACGTCGTTGCAACTTCCGCCACGTTCCTCCTTGCTGTCGCGTTGCTCGCTGACACGCCCGCCGACGGTAAGCGGTGTCCCACCGAGCGGATGCCCCAGGTCGACCTCTACCCGATCGGGCTCGAGCCTCAGCACGCGAAACGGATGCCTGTCCTGACTGAACAGGGCGCCAGCGCCACTGATCTGGGACAGCACACCCCGCGGGTAGAAGCGGCCGTCGTACGGTCCGTGAAGATGGCGGCGATGAAAGGCATTTACCACCGGTGTTCGGGGCAAACCGCGTCGCCGTGGCGACACGCCGTCCGGAACCCCTTCCTCGGCCCCGAGCTCGACGACAACGAGGTCACCATCGCTGTCCCGCAGGCGTTCCTTGAGATCGCCGGGCATTGAATCACGCCAGGGATCGAGTTTGGGAAAGAATCGCCAGTCTCGATGTGCGGCATCCGAACTGCGCCAACTGACAAAGAATTCCGCGCTTGCCGGCTTCGTCGTGATCATCAACTACCTCCTGCCTTGCTTCGTCGATGTCGTTGGAAACTCGTGGTCCTACCCGCGCATATCGATGCCGAGGGCCGCCGCCAGCACCATCCCGGGCATGGCGTCCGCAGCCCCCAGGTGCGGTCCGGACTCGATGAGAACGTCCGGGAACCGCTCCCTGGCCCGGTTCAGCGCATCGGGAATATCCTCGACGACATGACGGCCTGCCGACAGGAAATACGGAATGACCGTCACCCGCGTTGCGCCTTGTTCGACGCAGCGCGCGACACCCGCAACGATGTCTGGTTCGGCAATTTCCAGGAAGGCGGGTTCGACGATGTCGAAATTGTCACCATCGAGGCTGCTCACGTGCTCCGCGAGCCGAACGACTTCCTCGTTGGACGAGGCACGGCGGCTGCCGTGGGCAATCAGTAGAAGCGCTTTCATGTCGAGTTTATACCTCCGGGAAAGGTCTCCCGCGAATCGTTGATCATCAGTTGACGGGATTGAATCAATCCGTTGTCCACGACGCCGGCCGACCTGTCGGCCGGTCAGGCGGCACCCTGGTTTCGACCAGGTGCAGCGCCAGTGCGAACTGCTCGCCGATGGGTATCGCCCCGTCGCGATTCAAGGCCCGCTCGTAGTCGAGCGAAAGCGAGCCACCGACGAAAAGCGGGCACGACAGACGGTTCGCCAGCTTCGCCAGCGCGGAAATCGTCGCTTCCCGGTCCGGTTCCCGCCCCCCCGCCAGGACCACGCCGCTCGCGCCGCACCTTTCGACCACCTCGGGCAGCGATTCCAGCGGCATGTCGATACCCAGATAGATCACGCGGAAACCCCGCCCGAGCGCCGCGAGCATGAACAGAAGCACACCCATCTCATGGCGGTGACCCGGAACGCACGCGACGACCAGCCGGGGGCCCCGCGTCCGAGCCGACGCGTGGTGCAGTCTTGCCCCGAGCTTGTTGCGCAACCAGGCGCTGAAGAAGTGCTCCTCCGCGATGCCGGTGGTACGGGCATTCCAACGCTCCCCAAGCACTTCAAGCGCGGGTTCGATCAGGTTTCGAGAGACCAGATCGAGCGGGTACAGCGAGGAAGCCTCGTTGTAAATCGCATCCAGGCGGCGCGGACTGAACGCCTCGACAGCCCTGAGCAAGTCGGTGAGATATACACGCCACTGTCCGCCTCGCCCATCCGGAAGTGAGGGTCCGATGTCATGCCGTTCCGTGGCTCCACTCAGCCGCTCGCGCCCCACTCGCCTGGCTACATCGCTGATGGCGTGACCGTCCCCGAGCAGTTCAAGCACCGCTTCGACGAGGCGGACGTCCTCTTGAGTGTAAAGACGATGCCCCTTCGGCGTGCGGCGCGGTTTCAGCAACCCGTAGCGTCGCTCCCAGGCGCGCAGTGTCGACGCGCCGACGCCGGTCCGCTCGGACAACACGCGGATTGGAAAGAATTCGATTTCAGATTGCGCTGCATCGACCATACGCCACATTGTACATATTTTTTTGACTTGTACAATTTTTATGTATAGATTATCGGTCCAGTCCAATTCGACCACTCATACACTGACAGGTGTAGCAATCGGCACTCATGGCATGAAGGGAAGAACTTTATATCGAAGGGGCACACGCCTTTTCGCCGCTGGAATACTGGGCCTGGCTTCAAATGCGATCGAGGCGCAGAGACCTCCGGCTGGAAGCGCGGACGGTGAGTCAATGTCTCCCTGGGCCTACTCCATCCGCGGGGGTGCCGTGCATCAGTTCGACAGCGACCTCGACGAGGGGGGCGCATACTCGGCGGACCGTTTCTACATCCAGGCGGGAGCCAACCGGCTCATGGGTCCCGGGCGCTTTGCCGGGTTGTCCATCGGTTACGGATACGACAACTACACGTTTGCCGGCGACAGCGGATTCAGTGGGCTCGACCCCTGGAGCAACGTCAACACGCTGCGATTGAGCGCGCCCATCCGCTGGCCTGTCGGGGAAAAATGGGCGCTTTTTGCACTGCCTACCCTGCGGGCCACCGCAGAGAGCGGCGCCAACCTCGGCGAGGGATTGTCCGGCGGGATCCTCGGCGGCGCCTCTTACAAGATATCGGAGACGCTTAGCATCGGCCCGGGACTTGGTTTGCTGACCGACATCGAGGAAGGCATCAGCGCCTTTCCGATCCTTCTGGTCGACTGGAAGATCACATCATCCCTGACACTGCGCACCGGACGCGGACTTGCCGCGACCCGCGGCCCCGGCCTTGAACTGGGGTGGGACCCTTCGCAAGCCTGGTCGCTCGCAGTCGGCGCGCGCTACGATTCCTTTCGATTCCGCCTGAACGACAACGGACCGTCACCCGACGGCGTCGGTGAGGAAAAGGGATTCCCGGTGTACCTCAGCGCCAGCTACAACGCTATCCACAGGTTGCGAATAAGCGCCCTCGGCGGCATGACATTCGGGGGCTCGCTCAGGCTGGAGGACGAGAAAGGTGACCTGATCGCTCAGTCGGACTACGATCCGGCGCCTTTTCTCGGACTGGTCTTCGACATCAAGCTGTAGCGGATCGGTCCATGGCTACGCGCGCCTGCTGCGATCCTTGACCCCAGCGTTCAACCATTTCCCAATCACGCCTCGGATCGCTCCGTCACGTACCCGTTGGTCCAGAAAGTGCCGCAGATGGCCCCAATCGACGTCATCGAAGAAGATCTGGATGTCGAGGTCGAGGTCTCCCAGGTTCCTGGACGACCCTTGCCTGCATGTCCCGCTCCTGGACCCCGGCGGACTGCTTGCATCAGACCCTTACGATGCAAGTAACGGCTCCCACACCCGTGCCTTTTCTGCGTAAACAGGGTCAGGTCTTGTCTCGTGCCTTTCCAGGTAGATTCACAATTCTGCCGATCCTTGAATAA
>JAJDOJ010000113.1 GCA_022340215.1 Gammaproteobacteria bacterium | reverse complement strand
GTAGCGAGCATGGTGGGAGAACGAGACAAAAAGTTTACGATTTCGAGGCGCATAGTGGGCCTACGCAACGAGAAATCGGGGATTTTTTGGCCGCTCTCCCATCAGCGCAGTAGATTGTTCCTAAGGCCGACAGGCTCCTAGCCCGACTTCCGCCCGGGACGACTTGCTCCGTCCCCTCCCGTCGAGTTCCGCCGCGGCGCCAGCCAAGGTCTGTTATCTTCTCGCTGTATGAAACGGTTTTTCTGTACCTGCGGGCAGCAGGTCTTCTTCGACAGCACCGAATGCGTCAAATGCGGCCAGCGTCTCGGGTATGACCCGGAGATCGCCGCGATGGTGACACTTGAGGAAGTCAGCGATGGCGTCTGGCTGGCGGGCAACGACCCGACACCCGGTGGCCGCTATCGGTTTTGCGACAACGGATTGCAGTATGGGGTGTGCAACTGGCTCGTTCCCGCCGGGGGCCATTACCTGCGTTGCCGGGCCTGTTCGCTCAATCGCATCGTCCCCAACCTCGACAAGGCGGGAAATCTGCGTCGCTGGCGCGCATTGGAGGTTGCCAAACGCCGCTTGATCTACACCTTGCTGTCGCTGCGACTGCCGGTCGTCAGCCAATGGGAAGATCCTCAGGGTGGGCTGCTGTTCGATTTCCTCGAGGACCGGCGCACCAACGCGGAGGTGGCGGAGGGATTCGTCGGCACCGGGCACGCCGGCGGGGTGATTACCATCAATGTTCTGGAGGCGGACGACACCGAACGGGAGTCGATGCGGGAGGCCATGAACGAGCCCTACCGCACGCTGCTGGGACACTTCCGGCACGAGAGCGGCCACTACTTCTGGTCGCACGACTGCGAGTCGGGAGGGAAGATCCATGAATTCCGCGCCCTTTTCGGTGACGAGCGCGTTGACTATCGGCGGTCGCTTGACACGTACTATCTCAACGGACCTGCTGAGGATTGGTCCAGGGCCTATATCAGTCCCTATGCGTCGGTGCATCCACTCGAGGACTGGTCGGAAACCTGGGCCCACTACCTGCATATGGTGGACACCCTGGAAACAGCGGAAGGCTACGGCATGGTGAATCTCCACGCCGCGGAGAAGGGTCCCTCGGCATGGCTGGACGAGTGGAGTGAACTGACACTGGTGCTGAATGAGCTGAACCGCAGTATGGGCCTGGCGGATGCCTACCCGTTTGTCGTCAGCGGACCGGCCAGAAGGAAACTAGAGTTCATCCATCGTGTAGTGAACAGTTGAACCGGGTGGCGTCGAACGCGGGCAGGTCGGCGAAGGCCTGCAGGATACGGGCGTCCCAGCTCTGTTTGAGGTTGACGAGGTAGTCGTGGTCGGCGGCCATCTGCGTGTGGCAATCCAGTCGCAGATCATCGCGCTTGTATACGGCCAGTTCGATCGGGGGACCGACGGTTACGTTGCTGCGCATCGTGGAGTCCATCGATACGAGCGCACAGCGCACGGCGTCTTCCAGACTTGTGTCGGTGCGGATGATGCGGTCGAGGATGGGTTTGCCGTATTTCGTTTCGCCCACCTGCAGGAAGGGGACGAGGTCCGAGACCCGTATGTGGTTCCCCTGGGGGTAGACGAGATAGAGGTCCTGCGGTTGTCCCGAGATCTGTCCACCCAGGATGAAGGTGGCTTCCGGTTTGAAACCTCCGCTCTCCACCGACTCGCTGTGCCTCGCCTGTTCGGCCATGCTTAGCTTGCCGATGTACTCGGCCGCCTCGGTCAGGTATCGAACGGTGTAAAGCGTATGTTCGGCGTGCTCGTCGATATCGCGGTTGATGTGTGTCACGACACCCTGGGTCGTCGCGAGATTGCCGGCGCTCATCAGGACAAAGACGCACTTGCCCGGGTTCTCCCAGGTGTGCATCTTGCTGTACGTACTGACCCGGTCGACACCCGCGTTGGTCCTCGAGTCCGAACAGAACACGAGACCGTCGTCGAGTTTGATAGCTAAGCAATACGTCATGGAGGGGACCGGAATGTATATACGACTTGCTCAAGGCTTGGACCGAACGACCCGCGCCCCGAACCATATCACAAAGGGCGGTCGTTTCGACGCGCCCGGTCGCCGGTTACGCGACACCGGGATTCTACGGCATGTCCGGCCTGCCGACTCGCGGACGAAGAGGCCTGCCGCTACGCGGCGCAGGGAGGTCAGGTCATGACGGCCGATCGCGAATGGGGGGAACCGACGCCCACCCACGATCCCGAGGTGCTGGCCCATTTTCGCCCACGGCCGACGGATGTGCTGATCACTACGGCACCGAAGGCCGGGACGACCTGGATGCAGCAGATCCTCTATCAGCTTCGAAGCGGTGGGGATGACAGCTTCGGGTCCATTGCAGAGGTCGTCCCCTGGCTCGAACTGCCGCGAGCGGGCCAGACCTGGCGGGATGCCCTGGATCGTTACGACGCGTTGCCGGACCCACGCATCTTCAAGACCCACTGCACCTTCGAGCAGACGCCCGGTTGGGGGACGGTCCGGGTCGTCATGACCTCGCGCGATCCCCGCGATGTCTGCATCAGTTTCTACCACCACATCCGCGACATGACCGATACGGCGCGTGCGCACCACGGGCTGGAACTGCCCGGTTCGTTCGACGCCTATCTCGACGAATGGCTGGGGTACGGGGCCTGGTACCGCAACGTCGCGAGCTGGTGGCCGCACCGCGACGATCCCCGGCTCCTCTGGCTGCGCTACGAGGACCTCAAGGATGACCTCGCCGGCAACATGCGACGCATCCTCGCCTTCCTCGGCTGGACGGTCACACGTGAACAATTCGCGCGCGCTGTCGAGCTCAGCGCGTTTGAGTGGATGAAGGCCAATACCCTTCGGTTCACGCGCTCCGAGCGTGGCGGAGAGCCGGTATTCAAACCGGGTGGATTCATCCGTGGCGGACGGGTCGGGGATCACGAGACCGAACTGAACGATGTGCAGGAACGGCGTATCCTGGACAAGGCCCGGGAGACGCTCGAGCCTGCATGCCTGCGCTACCTTCAGATGACCTGACTTCGCGGAATCCAGGTCGAGCCCAGTTTCAGCACCAGTGGCATGCCGGATCCGCTTCGCTTGATCCGACCTACGGTTTTTCCATGCTTTCAGCGAGTCATGACATTGCGTAGGGTGGAACAAGCGCAGCGGTTCCACCGTCATGGGTGTCTGCGGCTCCCAACCGGAAAGTAGCATGCCGGATCCGCTTCGCTTGATCCGACCTACGGTTTTCCCGAGCTTTCGGTGAGTCATGACATTGCGTAGGGTGGAACAAGCGCAGCGGTTCCACCGTCATGGGTGTCTGCGGATCCCAACCGGAAAGTCGGTTGAGAACATGCCGGTGCTCTACCCCTCCGCCTGGGCCGGGCCGCCTGCCGGCCTGGGAAGATATGTGGGTCAGGTAAGGGCATCGATGCCTGAACCACGCCGTCGACCCGGTTGCGGGGCGTCAGGCGGAGTGCGGCTGTGCGCGGTCTACCATTCCTTGTTCAGGGCGAGCCAGATTGAGCTCCCCGTGCCGTGCGCGCAACTGTCCACCGCGGCGCAACCGTCCGCGGGGAAGGCTTCGGCGTCTGCAGTCTCCTGCCCGGGGGTGTAGAACGCCGTACCGCTGATCTCCGTGCGCCCGCCCACTCGGCGGGCAACCGCCATACTGGCGACGGGCCGGTAGCGGGCACCTTCGGGACTCCCCGTCCGGTCGAGATCGATCCGGCTGCGCAGGGTGCCGGATCCGGAATCCAGCCAGTTCTGTTCCCAGCTGAGCCGGACGGTCTCCTGCCGGTCGCGGGAGCGATACTCGCCCGTCCAGGAGACCGCGAGACGCGAGGGTCCGGTGACCAGCGGGCTTTCCAGGGACAGTTCCAGCCGGTAGATGTCCTGGTCCTCTCCGAGGAGTCCGCGCACGTTGCGCCGCCACTCCGATCGTGCGTCGCCGGTCAGCACGGCATCCTCCGAGAGACGCTCGGAAAAGCCGGAAAAGGCTCGTGTGACGTTCATCCCTTCTCGACCCGGGTCGTGGCGGATGTTGTTTCGTTCTGCCTCGAGGCCCCCGCGCAGGGTGCGACGATCCATCTCGAACGCGGTATGCCAGTATGCCCCCTGTGCATCGGAGGGAAGGGATTGCCCGGCCCAGTTCACCTCGGGTTCCAGCCGGAACAGCCCGCTCCGGTGCGTGAGGCGATCGAAGGCGATCTCGCCGTCGAGCATCACGCCCCAACTATCCTCGTCATCGACCAGCGTGCGCAGCGCGACCTCGGCGTCGTGGTTCGAGACCCCGGTTGTGTAGTGGATCGCGGAGGCAAGACTGGGGTCGATCGAGCCGTCATCGCCCTTCAGCACCCAGGTCTGTGCACCGATCTGCCATCCATCGAACAACCGGCGATTCAGCCCGACACCGACGACCGACGCGCCGTCCGCGACAAAGGACTTCTGTGCGGCCCCTTCGAGCTGTCCGGTCTTTCCGAGACTCCAGTTGATCTGGGAATCGGCGCTGGCGCCGGAGGCACTGATCCCCCGCATGGTTGTGTGCGGCAAGGAGATCCTGTAACCGGAACCGACAACCGGGTTGGTGTTCAGCTTCTGGTCACCCAGTGCGCTCTCGACCTGCAGGCGCCCGTCCCCGGTCGTTTCCCGCCGCCGCAGCACGAATGCGTCCTCCCCGGATGAGGGGGGGGACTGGTGCTCGGCCACGGGGCCTGACGCGACCTCACCCGGCTGTCGCGTGGCGCGGACCTCGATCAGGCTCGAGTCGCCCTGCCCGGATCCGGCGAGGTAGCTGTCTGCGGTCCCCATATCTGCCGGTTCGTACGACAGCGACTGTTCGGGCGGACGGGGTGTGCCATAATGCAGCTCGGGCAATCGTGCGGACCGGTTCGCATCCGCCATCGGGTTCGCAGTCGCAGGGACGGCATGCAGCACTACGAGCGCATAAGACGACGCGCCGATCAGTGTCCGGGTCACGGCATTCGCCGTCTTTGTGTGTATCCCCACGAGTGTGTCCTTCACTGTCGTTTTTCTTGCCGAGGCGGGTTATCGATGTCGCGTCGGTAGGCGGTTCGGGCCCGTTGTTGTTAGCGCGTTCGAGTATAGGAATCGGCATTGCGGCATCGCAGGGGAGACCGGAGCGAGGCGGGGTAAACGACCGACGGGCTGTCACGACGGGGAAGCTACGGCACAGG
>JAJDOJ010000112.1 GCA_022340215.1 Gammaproteobacteria bacterium | reverse complement strand
ATCCAAGTCACCTTCGCTTGTCGTTGGAAGCCGAGAATGGGTCGAGTCATTCCCTGATGGAATGTACGACGCCGCCAGGGAAATCACTTTGCAAAGCGTTGAACAAGTCGAACGCCTCGACCCGATAAACCGAAAACTTATCTGGGACGATGGCAGGCAGCTATCCGTTGACGAATCGGTCCAACGAATAGGTGCAAGCTACCCGGAACTACCGGTCGAGTCGATCCATTCACATCTTGTCGGCTGGCTTGAGATGGGCGAGATTCCTTGCGATCTTCCCGCGGACCAAATGAATGAGATGGAAGAACTGGTGACCGCGTGGGCTGACAGGCTCAATGACATTGGATAGGCTAGCTCAGAGCAGTCGAGAACTCGGTACTCTCAAGTTATATAACTTCATCCATATAGATGCCGGTCAACCGGTTTGTGTCGACAGCGAATCGGTTTTCGCAACAGTTTGACGGGTCCCTGTGTCCCGGGGCGGATCCCCTAGGATCGGGTTGCTGCGGTACACTCCGCCGGTATCGGCGCCGGACTTCCCGATCGGTTCGCCGCGAATCCCTCGAACCACGTACAAGAACCAACGAGTCATGCCAGACATTGATTTCCAGCGCGATGTCGACAGGCTGTGCATCGTTATGCTGAGTGCCATCGGTGACGCCGTGCATGTCCTGCCGGTCGCCAATGCGTTGAAACGCGCCAAGCCGCAAGTGTCGATCACCTGGCTGATTCAGCCCGTGCCGCACATCCTGGTGCGCGACCATCCCGCGATCGATGAGTTCGTGATGTTCGAAAGGAAACGGGGGCCGGCCGTGCTCGGCAGTTACCGGAATACGTTGAGAGAGATTCGCAAGACGCGGTTCGACCTGGTGATCGGCCTTCAGGTCTACTTCAAGGCGGGCCTGCTGACCGCCGGCATCCGTGCCGACGCCAAACTGGGATTCGACCGCGACCGCGCGCGCGACCTGAACTGGCTCTTCACCACGCATCGGATACCGGCTCACCCGGTCCAGCACGTGCAGGATCAATACTTCGAGTTCCTGGATTACCTGGGTGTCGACCATGAGCCGGTGGAGTGGGGGATCACCCTGACCGAAGAGGAACGGCGGCGGCAGGGGAAATTTTTCTCGGCGTTCGAACGGCCCGTGTGCGCCGTTGTCGTCGGGACCAGCAAGCCCGAGAAAAACTGGCCGGTGGAGCGGTATGCGGAACTCGCCGACCACCTGAACCGGGATTTCGGGTTTCAGGTCGTCCTGCTGGGCGGTCCTTCTCCGGTCGAGCAGGATGCCGCCGCGCAGATCGAGCGACTCTGCGAGACCGGACCCGTCAACGCGTTGGGAAACGATCTGCGACGGTTGCTCTATCTCCTCGACGGCGCGGCGCTCGCGGTCAGTCCGGACACCGGTCCGTTTCACATCGCGTGCGCGATCGAGACGCCCGTGGTGGGCCTGTTCGGCTATACCAACCCCAAGCGGACCGGGCCTTACCGCAAATATACCAATCTCGTGGTGGACGGGTACCAGCGCTACCCGGGCGAGGACTACCCTGTGACGATGGCGTACCGCGACGGGATGAAGCGGATCACGGTAGAGAAGGTCCTGGAAAAGGTGCAGCTGGCGCGTGGCACCTACCTGGAGTGAGGTGTCACACGGTCGAAGTTGGCGCGTGTGTCGCTATTCCCCGCGTTTCATCCCCGTCACCATGGCGCGTGCCAGGTTTTCGCCGTGCAGTCGACTCTCCACCAAGACGCCGACGACATGGACCAGGATCAGGGTCAGCGTGATATTCGCGACGATCTCGTGGGCCTCCTCCAGCGCGTCTGCCGTCGACTCGCTGGCGTCACCGAGCCAGAAGGCGAGCGGCCCGGCATTCTCCGCGGCCGCCAGGAGCGCCACGCCGACAAGCGCCGTCAGAACGAGACCGATGAGCAGCAGGACGATCATCGCACCCCCCGCCGGGTTGTGCCCCAGATAGCGACGGGCACGTTTGGCCATCGTGTCCCTGATGTAGTCGCGGACCACCGGTAGCGGGTGGACGAAGTCGGAGAACCGTGTGTAACGCGGGCCCGCAAACCCCCACACGATACGGAAAATGACGAGCGCCAGCACGAGGTACCCCGCCCAGGAATGGATGGTAAGGAGATCGTCTTCGGTGAAGTAGGCGACGAAAAAGGCCGTTACCAGCGTCCAGTGAAAGAGCCGCGTGGGCAGGTCCCAGACACGGACCCGCCCCGAGGTGTTTTGATTCTTCATGTTTCTCATCCGGCTGGTGAAACCGGCGAGTATAATACATGCCGGGTTCAGGTCGGGACACCACAACACCGGCCGCCATTTCACGGTGAATCGCCTTATTATCTACCACGTATCAATGACTCAGGTATCGGGAATATGTACAGCATGTCAGTCAGACCGGGCGGGAGCTTCGACGCCGTGGTCGAGCGGGTGACCGAGGAGTTGAAGAAGGAAGGATTCGGCATTTTGACCGAGATCGACGTGCAGGCGACGTTGAAGGCCAAGCTCGGTGTCGAGAAACGTCCCTACCGGATCCTCGGGGCCTGCAATCCGCCGCTCGCCAATCAGGCCATCGATGCGGAGCCGGACATCGGTCTGCTGCTTCCCTGCAACGTGGTGGTGCGTGAGGATGAGGACGGCGGCGTCACGGTGTTGTTTCTGGACCCCATGGCCATGCTGCAGCTCGCAGACAACGAGCGGATCGGTGAGATCGCCATCGATGCCCGTTCGCGCCTCCAGCGGGTGCGCGACGCGCTCGGCGAGTAATTTTGCCCCGTGCCACCGGGACCTCCGATGACAATGGAGCGTCGAACCATCGAGGTCGAGATTTTCACCGACATCCTTTGTGTCTGGTCCTACTTCGCCCAGGCGCGGCTGGATCAGTTGAAGCGTGATTTCGGCGACAGGGTAGAACTCCACCCCCGGTGCATCTCCACATTCGGGAACAGCTCGGGCAAGATCGGCAATGACTGGAAGGACAGGGGCGGTCGCGAGGGGCTCAATCGTTACCTGCGCAAACTCTCGGGGCATTGGGACTACGTCGACCTCCATCCCGAGATCTGGCTCAGGAACGCCCCGGCGTCATCGGAACCCGCGCACCTGTACATCAAGGCGGCGCAGCGTCTCGAGGCCGAGGGCGAGCTCGCGAACGCGGCGGACACCAACGGCAGGAAGGTCGCCGACGTCTTTGCCTGGCGCCTGCGCTGCGCGTTTTTTGCGCGCGCGGAGAACGTCGCCGACGTGTCCGTGCTGCGGCGTGTCGCGGCCGACGTGGGGCTGCCTGTCGATGCGTTGCAGGAACTCGTGGACCGGGGCCATGCCCACGCGGCTTTGCAGTGTGACAGGGACGCCGAGCAGGCGTATTGCGTCTCCGGGAGTCCCACCCTGGTGTTTAATGAGGGTCGGCAGAAGCTCTACGGTAACGTCGGCTATCGCATCATAGAGGCGAATATCCGCGAACTGCTGAGGAACGCGCATCACGGCGAGGCAACCTGGTGCTGACGACGGGCAACCTCGATCAAAACCGCCCGCTATTGTTTTCAGTCTCCGAAACTGGTTCCGACGCTGCGTGCCGAATCGAGCCATGGGTGGTCGGGCGGAATGAGTTTTTTCTTGCCGGCAACCTTTTCTAGCGGCACCGCTTCGGCGCCCTCGCCGCGTGCCGCGACCATGACCCCGTAGCGCTCGGCCTCAATCAGGCCCGCGCAGGCGGTACCTAGGCGTGTGGCCAGCAGCCGGTCGGCGGCAGAGGGAATACCACCGCGCTGCAGGTAGCCCAGGATCGTGACTCGGGACTCCAGCCCGGTCAGTTCCTCGAGTTGCCGGGAGAGTTGCAGCGTGCGGTCCGTGTGTTCGCCTTCCAGCCTGGCGAGCGCGGCCTTCGCTTCCTTCTTTTCGGTCTTCGATTCCGCCGCAACCCTGGCGGCCTCCGCGGCCGCGAGCCGTGCCGCCAGATCCCTGGGAACGGCGCCCTCGGCAACCGCGACAATGCTGAACTTCTTCCCGCTCTTCAGACGCTTGCGTATGGCCTCGGCCAAAGACTCGACGTCGTAGGGCAGTTCCGGGATCAGGATCACGTCGGCCCCGCCCGCGATACCCGCTCCCAGCGCCAGCCAGCCGGACCGGTGGCCCATGATCTCCACCACGATGATGCGATGATGGCTGTGCGCGGTGCTGTGCAGGCGGTCGATGGCGTCGGTGGCGATACCCAGGGCGGTATCGAAGCCGAAGGTGGTGTCCGTCTTCGCGACATCGTTGTCGATTGTCTTCGGGAGGGTAATGACGTTCAGCCCCTTCTGCATCAGGCGCAGCGCGTTCTTCTGCGTGCCGCCACCACCCAGACAAACGAGCGCGTCCAGATGATTCGAGGCATAGTTCTCGACGATTGCATCGGTCATGTCGCTGGTTTTGCCACCCACCAGCATCCGGTGCGGCTTGTCTCGGCTGGTACCGAGGATCGTGCCCCCGATGGTCAGGATGCCCGACAGCAGCTCACCCTCCAGGCGTACCGAGCGGTTTTCCACCAGCCCCCGGAAGCCGTCCCGAAAGCCGATGACCTCCATCCCGTAACGGGACTGGCCCGCCTTGGCGACCCCACGGATTGCTGCATTCAGGCCGGGGCTGTCGCCGCCCGCGGTCAGCACGCCGATATATTTGGTCATCTGGCTCGCTGTCGTGTGCGTGAGGGTCGATGCGGCGGAGAACATCGGGTTCACCGCCTAGATCGTCGCACGCCATGGTTTACAGGTCAGGGTTCGACCTTCCGGAGTCGGGATTATAGCCTCTGCCGGTTTCCGATTCAGTGCCTCTGTTTTCCCTGGGGACCGGAGGGCGGTACACGGATCAATCCAGTCGAATTTCCCCGCTATGGCTCCCCCGATGCACCAATTTGAGTCAGAATTGATCTGTATCAATTTCCAAAATCCCGATCGAGATAAGAATAGATCGCGCGCCATTCATATAAGAACAGTCGTGAATATCCAAGGGAGGGTCCCGGTCACCCGATTCCAAAGCCGTCAAGTCGCCTGTTCCACGAGTTACCCCACAGGGTCGGACCGTTTCGCGCGGTCTGTTATGTAGTTTGGGTGACGTGCTGTATTCAGGCAATATTGCCGTCGATCCACGGGAAACTGCGCCCTCACGGAACCCGCAAGGCATGTCGCAACGCCTATCGGGGTGTCGTTTCAACTCAATCACACCGCTGAGTTACAAGCAGAAAGCGGAACGGCTAGTCATTCAAGACGAGGAGAGGGCTTATGAATTCGGACACGCAATTCCGCTGGATGGCCATGCTGGCCACCCTATTCGCGGCTTTCGCGCTCACCTTACAGTCCGGCGCGGCGAATGCCGCCAGGCCATCGGGCAAGATCGGCGAGAACTGGGGCGATCCGAAAGGGCTGGTCTGCGTCGAGTGTCACCGGTCGGTGTCACCGGGGCTGACCCAGCAGTGGAACGACAGCCAGCATGGTCAGACTGGGGTCAATTGCCTGGATTGTCACAAGGCCGAGAAAGGCGATGCCGATGCGTTTGACCACAATGGTGAGACGATCGCGCTCATCGTGACGCCCAAGGACTGCTCCCAATGCCACGTGACGGAATTTGAGGAGATGGACGGCTCGCACCACGCCCACGCCGGCCGGATCCTCGCCTCGCTGGACAACCTCCTGGGTGAGGTGGTCGGTGGACCCGCTGCGGTGAACGCGGGCTGCCGGCAGTGCCATGGCGCCAAGGTCGAGATCGGGCCCGACGGCAGGCCGACGATGGAGACCTGGCCCAACACGGGTATCGGTCGCCTGAACCCGGACGGCAGCGAAGGTTCGTGCACCGCCTGCCACGGCCGCCACCGTTTCTCCAAGGCCCAGGCGCGCACCCCGGATACCTGCGGCAAGTGCCATGTCGGACCCGACCATCCGCAGATCGAGGTCTACAACGAGTCCAAGCACGGTATCACCTACCGGGCCCTCATCGACGAGATGAACATGGATTCCGACAAGTGGGTCGCCGGAATCGATTATTCCGCGGCACCGACCTGTGCCTCCTGCCACATGAGCGCTGGCGGCAACCAGGGCAAGACCCACAACGTGGGTGACCGGATCTCCTGGAACCTGCGTTCGCCGATCTCAAAGCATATCAACCTGGTGCGCCTGGAGAACGGCCAGGAGTTCGACGTCCCCGAGGGCAAGGATCTGCCGAAGGTCGGCGACGAGGCCAAGGGTTCCAAGGTGGTCGAGGTCGTGACCTGGGAGGAGCGCCGGGCGAACATGAAGCAGATCTGCCGCGCCTGCCACACGAACTCCACCGTGGACGGGCACTACAAGCAGTTCGATGACGTGGTGGATCTCTATAACGAAAAGTTCGCCACGCCCATAGCGGCCATCATGGGCGAGTTGAAGCAGAACGGCTATATCACCCCGACCCCGTTCGACGAGCCGATTGAGTGGACCTGGTGGGAGATCTGGCACCACGAGGGACGGCGGGCACGGCACGGCGCCTCAATGAGCGGCCCCGACTATACCTGGTGGAACGGCATCTACGAAGTTGCCAAGCACACCTACTTCGAGTTCATCCCGCAGTTGAAGGAGGTCGTGATCGAGAAGGACGGCAACGACGAGTTCGCCGTGACGATGCTGGAGACGTACTTCAAGCCGATCGACGGCCACAACTGGTACTTCGAGGGCATGAGTACGGAACAGCTCGACAAGGTCCGCAAGGGCTTCGAGGATCGTTACGGGAAGGGCGCGCTCAAGTAGGTCCAGCCTTACCCGGTTGGGTTCGACACGGCGGGCGATATCCTTTACAGGATCTTCGCCCGCCGTGTCGCCTGAGCCAGGCCCCCAACCAGACGTTCAAGCCTTTCAAGCGGGGCGATACCACGGGGCAGACCATCAAAACGCCGATCCGGAATTCCAGGGTTGGGCGGGACGGCATCGCGGCCCTGCAGCTCCCCAACCTGAGGATTAGTACTCACATGCCGAGATTTTCCTGCCTGTTCTTGCTGTTGTTCCTCCCCCTGTTGCTATTGGCAGATAACGTGTCCGGCAGCCCTGCGGCACAACTGATCGAGCAGGGGGACGCACTCAAGGGAAAGAGCGAGTTTGCGGCTGCAATGGCCAAGTATCGGGAGGCCGTCTCAAAGGATCCCGAGTCCGCACCGGCGCTGTTCAAGCTCGGCGGCATGCAACTGGTTCAGCAGCAGTACGCTGCCGCCATCGACAGCTTCCAGCGTTCCTTGACGCTAGATCCGGGCAACGCCAATGCGTTCGTGGGCATGGCGGTCGCCTATCTGCATGCCGGTTCTTACGAGCTTGCCGAGGCTGCACTGGATGAGGCGGTGCGACTCGATCCGAGCAAGAAGGCCAGAGTCGATGAGGTGCGGGTGTGGATCGAAGAGCGCTCAGGAGAGACAACGGGACACGGGACCACGGAGGGAGGCATGAGCGGCGCGGCCGCAGGGGGGCAAGGGGGACACTAGGTCGGCATTGCTACGGGGATTTACGCTTCGTGTCTTCCCGAGCAAAGATCGAGTCGACACGGCCACGATGGCTTTTTCGGGGCTGAAGAACTGCCAGATCACCGGAGGAGATAGAAATGCGAGACAGAGGACTGACACTATTAACCGTCCTGGCCAGTTTCCTGCTCTGCAGCAGCGCCACGGCCGCTGATCCGCGCTCACCCAGCATGCTGGCCAATCCCTGCGCGGGGTGCCATGGGACCAACGGCGCCAGCGGCGGCGGCGCCATGCCAAACATCGGCGGCCTGAACAAGCTGTACTTGCAGGAGGTGCTGAAACAGTTCAAGTCCGGCGCCCGGGACTCCACCATCATGGGGCGGATCATGCGCGGGTACAGCGATCTTGAGATCAACGCCATCGCGGCCTACATGAGCGAGCAGGAATGGGTGCCCGCGAGTTTCCAGGAGAATGCGGCGCAGATCGCGGAAGGCAAGAAGATACATACCTCCTCGAACTGTGATACCTGCCACGCCGATGACGGGCGCATGCAGAACGACATCACGCCGAGACTGGCCGGGCAATGGCCGGAATACCTCTACAACACGCTGGCGATCTACCACGATATCGGTGCCCCCGCGAGTCAGCCGGTCGCGATGCGCCAGCGGGTGCAGAAGCTGTCGCCGGAAGAGCTCGAGGCCGTTGCCAATTTCTACGCGGCACAACGATAGGGGAGCAGGGCGCATGACCACTATTTCCAGAAGAGATTTCATCAGGGCCGCGGGCGCGATGACGGCGCTCAGCGCGCTGGGATACATCCCCTCGGGATTCGCCAAGGGGTCCCGCGTGGTGGTTGTAGGCGGCGGATATGGCGGTACCGTCGCCGCGAAATACATCCGCATGCTGGATCCATCCATCGATGTGAGGCTCATCGACAAGAATGGCGAATACGTCTCCTGCCCCCTGAGTAACGAGGTCCTGGGGGGCGAGCGCGACATTTCCAGCCTGACCTTCGACTATCGCGGACTGGTGAAAAACCACGGAGTCCGGTTCGTGAAGAAGAAAATCGTCGAGGTTCGCGCCGATGAGAAATATGTCAAGGACAGCGATGGATCGAAGTATCGTTACGACAAGCTGATCCTTTCCCCGGGCATCGGTTTCCGGTGGGATGCCATCGTGGGCTACGATGAGGCGGCGACGGCGAAGATGCCGCACGCCTGGAAAGCCGGGCCACAGACGGTGCTGTTGCGCAAGCTGCTCGAATCCATGGATGACGGCGGGGTGTTCTACATCGTGGCGCCGCCCAACCCCTTCCGGTGCCCGCCGGGACCCTACGAGCGGGCGGCCCAGGTCGCGCACTATTTCAAGCACCACAAGCCGAAATCCAAGATCATCATACTGGATGCCAAGGACAAGTTTTCCAAGCAGGCCCTGTTCATGCAGGGCTGGAAAAAGTACTACGGCGACATGATCGAGTGGGTGTCCGGTGCAGACGGTGGAATCGTCGAGGAAGTGGATCTGTCGACCACCACGCTGATCGGACAGGTCGACGAGTACAAGGCCGACGTGGCGAACGTGATCCCCCCTCAGAAGGCCGGCATGCTCGCCGTGGAGGCAGGACTCACGAACGACAAGGGTTGGTGTCCGGTGGACGAACGAACCTTCGAGTCCGGCATTCACCAGGACGTCTACGTCATCGGCGATTCGTCGATCGCGGGCAAGATGCCCAAGTCAGGCTACGCGGCAAATTCGCAGGCCAAGGTCTGCGCTCAGGCGGTGGTTGCGGCCCTCAACGACAAACCCGCCCCTGAACCGTCGTACGTCAATACCTGCTACAGCATCATCGCGCCTGACTATGGTATCTCTGTCGCGGCCGTCTACCAGTTGACCGATGAGGGGATCGTGCCGGTCAAGGGGGCGGGCGGCCTGTCATCCACGGAAGCCTCCCCGAGGACCCGGGCGCTGGAGGTGGAGTACGCCAAGGGCTGGTTTACCAGCATCACCTCCGATATGTTTACCTGACGGGGAACCAATCCTCCTCCCCGGCTCCGTGAAGGCCCGGCGCGAGATTCGCGTCGGGCCTTTTTTTGGGGGGATAGGGAGTTTCGGGCCTGACTAGACCGACCGGTCAGCCAACTGCGGATACGGCCCTGAATGCGTGGTTCGATCGCCGTTTTAAGGAAAAGATGGCCGAGCGAGAGGCCGCCCATACACCATCGATGACGATTATCGCGACCAAGGGCACGCTCGACATGGCCTATCCCCCCTTCATCCTGGCCTCGACAGCCGCGGCCCTGGGCTGGGAGGTATCGATCTTCTTTACCTTCAGAGGACCTGCTGAAGACGAACCTCGACCTGAAGGTGACCCCGCTGGGTAACCCGGCCATGCCCATGAAGCTGCCTGACGGGCCGACGTGGCTCAAGGCAGGGAACTGCCGGTACCCACGGCGCTGATGCCGGGATTTCAGAGCATGGCCAGCGGTCTGATGAGGAAGACCAGGGACGCAAGGGGATCGCTGAATCCGTAATTATCAGTTAGCCAGAGCACAAGTGGCCTGCCAGATGACCGTCGACCTGTTCGATTACGGCAAGGAGGATTTCATCCCCGAGATCGAGGAATGGGTCGGGGGCGGCCAGCTTTCTCCCCCCACGACCTCAAAGCCGACGTCAATCTGTTCGTCTGAACCGAGGCGGGGGCGAAAGCCCCCACTTTCTCCAGACTACGCGAGTTGTGGTATCGCAGCTTGATTTGCAGGGGGTATCGGCATGTGGGTCCGGTCATGCAGAAAAACGAAGGGTCGTCCATGACCCTCGATAGCACCTCTGCGCCTAGCGCGCGAGTGTGAAAGCTCCTCGCAGCGGCGCCGTGAACTGCATGCCCTGCTTCGACGGCGCAACCGGGCCGGACCCCGGCCCACGGGGTTTCAGGGTGGCCCAACGCACCTCCCAGGAGAACAGGTCGTCACCGTTCTTGTCACCGTAATAGACCTCGAGTCGACTTCCAGAGGTCAGTGCACCGATCTCCCGCAGGTGGTGGTCACCAGACAGGTAGTTGAAGTGGAATCCCCGGACGACGTGTCTGCCGGTGGGCAGGCTCACGGCAACGCCACCGTTGTTGGTTCCGCGGCTGGCGCCTGAGTTGAGGAACACTGTGGGGCTGACCCAGGCGTAATCGATGGAATAGGCGAAGACATCGTCATCGTTCTTGTCGTTCAGCATCACGGTGAGCACGCCTTCATCCTCGAAGACGGCGATCTCATCCACATGATGATCACGGCCTCCGGTGAAGTTGACCTGGAAACCTGTCAGAACGAACAGGTATCCCGACCCCGGTGGTGACAGGGTTCTCTCGCACTTTCCGGTGCAGCCCACGTCGGCTATGCTGCCGCGAATCACGCTCGATGACGGGATGGAATCGAGCGACGCCTTGTAGAAGTACGTGTCGTCCCGGTTCTTGTCCTGGTATATCAACGCGACAGTTCCATTGTCCGGATCCGGCTTGACCGAGATCGTGTTGATGTGGTGATCGACCGCACCACCGGACTTGTGAAAGCGGAAGTAAAAGGAACTCATCACCGGAACGCCCGCGGGGAGATCGCCGTAGTCCCTGTCGACTCGTCCCTTCGCAAAGCCCTCTACCGTCGCGGCGCTGGAGGCCGATACGGCACCCAGGACCAGCAGAAGACTCGTGGTAATGGTAGTGATTTTCATGGTGATTTCCTCCTTCAGTTCAACTCGGGGAGCAGATTGGTGGGGCCGGAAGGATACGGTGGGATATCGGGTACGTTCCAACCGTAGGAGTCCGGCAGCAGGTCCAGGGATTGACGAATCAACGCCTCCAGTCCCGGGGGTAGGGCATTACGCTCCTGTCTGGTACCAGGTCTGCCGGGTTCCACGGGAAGGGGGCCTTTCAGTGATTCGGGACTCAGCCCGTCCTCGCTCAGGGCGCCGCCCCGGATACCGATCATGGTGCCGGTATCCAGGTCCGTCCCCTCGCAGAGGCCGATGATGTGGATGTGTGCCATGGGTGGTTTACCTCTCTACACAGTTGTTTCGGTTGACTGCCGCGGGCGCCGTCAGGCGACCACAGGGATACACGAGTATCCGAACAGTGAACGGGCAAGATTCATGCAGACATGCAACCGTCTCGCGAGAAGGGAACGCGACGCATTGATAATTCAGCGAATTTATTTTTCGCGATGAATCGGTGAGGAGGTTCGGATCGGTGGCGTTAAAGGGTAAAAAGTTCTAATCAGGAAAACAAAAAAGTCTAAAAGTATGCAATAGGCAGACAAAAATAGTCTCTGGTCCGCGACGGAAATCGTGCACGAAAAGGTCATGGCTCCGCTGACGGGTGCATTGCGCACGCTGGAACTCGATCATGCCACGGGATTGCCGGCTTCCTTTTCCCGTTCACGTCAGGCGGAGGAGGGCCGCTGGCGAGAGCTGCACGGCGCGCTGCATCACTCACTGGTCGAGTGGCTGGAGCGCGCCGAACCATCGGCAAGCGTGGATATCGTCATCACGCCAAAGGTTCCGACGCCTTTCCAAAGGCAGGAGGTCGGTGGTAGCAGCAAGCGTGCCGAGGCGGTTGCGGCAGCGGTGCGTGAGGCCGGAGCCAGCATCACGGGTCGAAGCGGCGGACCCGCTATCCTCGCCAGGACATCGCGGGAAACACTGCAGGATGTCATTGCGTACCTGCCGGGGATCGAGGCAATTCACCCGGACCTTGAAACGGAGGTCCAGTCATTGAAAGCCGCCCGGGATCTGGTCGAAGGGCCGCTGCTGCTGGCACATTCACTCGGAGTGGGTGGTGATCTCTCGATCGCGGTGTACGAACCGGATGCCTGCATCCGGCGGGAACACTCGGACTTCCAGTTGGTCACCTTTGAGACGCGTATCGGTCTGGGACAGTCTTGTGACCCGAGGTCGGCGCAGGCAGGGACCGGTCGCGCCCGCCGGCGGCACGTCCCCGTCCCGCGGTAATTCGCCGACCACGGTAAGCCTGGCCGATCCTACCGCGATCACGACATTCGGCGGTTCGGCGAAAAGTCGTGCACTGTCTATCTTCCCGACGGTCAAGACGATCTTCACCAATCCCTCGGCGGAAGACAATTACGAGATCCTGGAATTCGCCGCACCCGTCAATGGGACGTATCGAGTAGGGATCCATGCGCCGCGCTGGGACGTCTGTCCTTACGATGGAGACAGACGCGCGCATGTCGCGGTGGCCTGGGACGTGATCGGGCGGGCGAGCGGTAATTGATACGTGATGTCGGAGTTTCCTGCGGCAATGTCGGGGTACTGAGGCGTTACGCGGCCGTGAGGCGACTATCCGTCGTTGACGAGTAACCGTGTGGCCAGTGGCCGTACTCAGGGATCATTCTGTCCTCCCCACTGCCGCCGGTTGATCGCGTACTCGGTGACCTCCCCGATGAAGGGAAGCGCGAGCATGCCGGTCAGCCGGTTGCACCGATGGGTGTCCCGGAAGGTGTTGATTCCGATGGTCATCCCCGTGTGACCGGCGCGTGGTTGATCACGGTAGGTCCCGAACATGTGGTCCCACCAGGGCAGGTTGAAGCCGAAGTTGCTGTTGGTCTCGTCGTCCTCGACAGAGTGGTGCACGCGGTGCATGTCGGGGGTGACGACGAACAGACGTAACACGCGGTCCAGCGCCAGCGGAAGACGCACATTGGCGTGATTGAACAGGGACGTGGCGTTGAGCAGCACCTCGAAGATCACGACCGCGGCGACGGGGGGGCCCAGCACCGTGATGGTCGCAAACCTGATCAGCATCGACAGCAGGATCTCGACCGGGTGGAATCTCGCCCCCGTCGTGACATCGAAATCGAGGTCCGCATGGTGTACCCGGTGTAGTCGCCAGAGTACCGGAACGGCATGCACCATGACGTGTTGCAGATAGGTTGTGAAGTCCAGGAAGACGACAGAGACCAAGATCTCGATCCAGTACGGCGCGTCGATATAGTTGAAAACGCCCCAGCCTTCCCGAGAGGCAAACAGCGCCATGCCCACCGCGGCGGCGGGAAACACCAGCCGCAGGATCACGCTGTTCAGGAACACGATGCCGATGTTGCTGGTCCAGCGGATCGCCTTAGAAACGGTCCGCGCCCTGCGCGGGGCGATGATCTCCCACAACGCCATCAAGGCGAAGATGCCGAAGAAGAAGCCGAGGCGTAGCGGGACTTCGTAATGCAGAAGGAACTCATTCATGGTCGGACGGCCATACGAGTGGCTGGGACGGAAATTCTGTTCCCGCGGTGGTCGATGAACGCCATATTAGCATCGATGGAGCTGCCGGCCCGGGCGTCAGGTCCCGGCCGGCGATCCGAACTGGAACCCTGCCGACGTAACCTGGCGGGCGGATTCGTCCCGCTTACCGGTGACTCACCAACGGTGCGGACCACGGCCGCGGCGGGAAAGGCGAAGGCGTATCCCGCCTCGCATACCTATCTGCTGATCGCGGCCGCGGAGATGCGACATGGCGAGTCGTGCAACCCGCAGTACGCCGCGCGTGGTGTCGTACGGATCTCTTCGCGTCTCATGCGCGATTCGGAGGCGCCATCGGCCGGCTTTTTCGAGGGGGAGCTGCGGCTACGGCCCGGCTGGCATATCAATCCCGACCGACCCTTGCAGAAGGACCTGGTCCCAACCGAACTCCGGTGCACCGAAACACTGGGTGTTCGATCCCGGGGTGATGTCAGTTTCCCGGCGCCAGAGATCAAACGCCTATCATTCCTGCGTGAACCCCTGTCCCTCTACGAGGGAACCGTCAAGTTGCGTACCGGTGTCGCGATAGACAGGAAAAACACGGGGGAACTCCACACTTTGCCGACCGCAGGCCGGTTTGACTGAATCCCGATTCAGTTTTCAAGCGGCGATGATTACGGGCATCTAAGGCGATTTCTGTCAAATGACATACCATCCTGCTTGTCTTTTCGTCCGTCCTCTGTGTTGCGACAACCGTTGTATAGTTCGACTATGCGCCTGTTGTCGCGCCTTGATGACGAACGAAAATCCGGCGCAATCTGGTATGCCATTCTCCGGCAATCGCCTAATCTCCCACGACGACCAATAGTCCCGGGGAACGTCGGGGTGTTGGTGAACCTTTTGTTCGAACCAATCGGCCAGGATCGATCCGGAGAAGTCTCTCCTCATGCTCCGCGAAAGTAATCGAAAAACAAGACCAGCGACAGACTGGAAATCAGCAGTGTAGCAAGCATGACGGGTGTGCCCTTTTTCAACCACATCAGGGGGGTGATACGGAACTCCGGAATGCCTGTACGTTCCGCCTCGGCGACACAGATCACATTTGCGGTGGAGCCGATGTGGGTGCCATTGCCCCCGAGTCCAACCCCTAGGGCCAGCGCCCACCATAGCGGCATAACGTCCACACCCTGTGTTTCCAGGTGCGCAATGACCGGAATCATGGTGACCGTAAAGGGGATATTGTCCAGGGCCGCGCTGAGCAGCGCCGATACCCACATAAACAGCAGCGCGGTCAATAGCAGCTTCTCGGGGTCCTGGGCGATATGGGCCAATTGCTCGCCGAGCAGGTCGAGCAGACCCGAGCGCTCCACGCCACCCACGATGATGAACAATCCGCTGAAGAAGAACAGCACTGGCCAGTCGAGTCCCTTCAGCAATTCATCCGGGTCGGGCCGTACCAGGGCCAGTGCCAGCGCGACCCCGATCCAGGCGACGTAGCCCGGAAACAGGCCAAAGTGATGGTGAATGAAAAACAGCAGAATGACGACGCCGATGGAGAACAGTACGCTCAACAACGCCTTTTTGTCCTTCAGTACCCTGGTCTCGTCAAGGTCGAGGACTCCGGCGATCGGCTTCTTCAAATCGGCACGAAACAGAAACAGCAACAGCACCAGTGTGGTGAACCAGGCGACCAGGATGATGGGCCCCATGTGAAACAGGAACGTGTTGAAATCGATGCCCGCCGCGCTGCCTATCATCACATTGGGAGGGTCGCCCACCAGGGTGGCCACGCCTCCGGTATCTGATAGCAGGGCTTCGGCCATCAGATAGGGTACGGGTGTGATCCCGAGCATTCTCGCGATGACGACCGTGAGCGGAGCGAACACCAGCACCGTCGTGACGTTGTCCAGAAATAGACTGATGACCGTCACCGCGGTGGAAAGGTAAATCAGCAGACGCACCGGACTCCCTTTGGAGAGCTTGGCCATGCGGATCGCCAGAAATTCGAATCCCCCCGTGGGTTTCATCAGGACCACCAGGGTCATCATGCCCATCAGCAGAAACATGGTGTTGGCGTCGATCGCGATGACCGCCTCGGCCTGGGTGTAGAACCCGCCGATCATGCCCGTGAGAACCATCGCCACGGCGCCGATGACGCCGGCCAGGGTGCGGTGGATTACCTCGCTGAAGATCAACGCATAGGCGGCGACCAGGATAATTCCAGCCATCCACATTGCGGGAGTGATCGTGCTCGGAACAGATTCCATTGTTCGTTTCCACTGTCGGTTTGACTTCTTGGGGTGTGTCGCGCGGGACGACAATCGCTTCGATGCAGGTGTCGAGGAATGCGCCCGTGATGCGGCGTGGTCCACCGGCGACCGGGGTTTCTGGCGTCAGGCCGCGGAACTTTTTGGTTTGTGATTAAAAACGCATTCGAGCATGCGCTTGGCGATGATCCTGCGTGTCACAGCGCCGATGTACTTTCCGTTGTCGATGACGAAGACGTAGCCGCTGTTGTTCGCCTCCATGATCACCAGCGCCTTGACGATCGAGGAGCGCGGAGAGGCCGAGGGCGCTTTCCCGATCAGATAGGTCTCGATGGGCAAAGCCAGGGTTTCCATGACCTTCATTGGCGGCAGATCGAGGCTGTCCGTCTGGTCGCCTATCACATCCGCAAAGCTCAGGAGATTGTCCGTGACCGCCATGCGTTTGTACACGTCGCGAAGGGAAATCCGGCCCACGATCCGGCCCTGTTCGTCTTCGTAGGGGAGCCCCGGCACGTCACAGCGCACGGCCTCTATGAAAAAATCACGTACAGTCATGCCCTTGCGCATGACGCCGGTTTGAATGGCAAGGTTATCCAGCTTCATTTCGATTTCCCCGGATTTTGGGAGAAATATACTTGAAATCATAGCAAGTATTCGGTTCGAATACTTGCCCCCTTTTCCTTCGAGATGTTCCCGTGGAACGCCGCTCGCTGGGTCAGTACACCGCCGCGTTGCCCGGGCATGTCCAGGCGAAGGAACACTGGGAGTTGGGATATTAGGGAAATCACGCGGGTGGCGAAGGTATTCAAGGTGGACGGAAGCTGCGGCGTAGACGAGCCGCCGCGCGTGGTTACCGTTCGCCTGGAATCCCAACTGGCTTGGGGCAAGAACTGGAACCTGTTGTCCCGCACACGGGTGTACCCGAACCAGTTCGCCAACCCCTGTCTGATGACCTTAGGCGATTTCTGTCAAATGACATACCATCCTGCTTGTCTTTTCGTCCGTCCTCTGTGTTGCGACAACCGTTACATAGTTCGACTATGCGCCTGTTGTCGCGCCTTGATGACGAACGAAAATCCGGCGCGATCTGGTATGTCATTTTCCGGCAATCGCCTTAG
>JAJDOJ010000111.1 GCA_022340215.1 Gammaproteobacteria bacterium | reverse complement strand
GAGCTGGGGCTTCTGGACAGGCGGAGAATTGTCGATGCACCGCCACGTTCCTCGGTCACGGCATAGACGGATCCATCGGGGCCTACCTTGACGTCGCGAACACGCGCTCCGAGGGGCACGCGCTCCTCCGCGACCACACCGTCGTTCTCGACATGCAAGACCACGACGGACCGCGACAGCAGGCCTCCGATCAGGAAGGCGCCGTTCCATTCGGGAAACTCGTCGCCCGCATAGAATGCCATACCGGATGGTGCGATCACCGGGTCCCAGTAGTAGACCGGCTGTTCGGTGTCGGCGCTCGCCGTGATGCCGGAGCCGATCGGGCCGCCGCCATAGTCGATGCCGTAGGTCACTTCCGGCCAGCCGTAGTTCTTGCCGGGTTCCGGCCGGTTGAGCTCGTCCCCGCCTCGCGGACCGTGCTCAACCGTCCACAATCTGCCCTGGTCGTCGATCGCCGCGGACTGCATGTTGCGATGGCCGAGACTCCAGATCTCGGGCAGCGCACCCTCTACGCCGACGAAGGGATTGTCCGGCAGAGCCTCGCCGTTCTGGTCGATGCGGAAGACCTTCCCGAGCCCGCTGGCGATGTCCTGCGCCTGCACGCGGACAGCCTCTGCGGATCTCTCGCCAACAGTTACGAAGAGCGCGCCGTCCGGGGCGAAGGCCAGGCGCGACCCATAGTGACTTCGGCCGCGATAGGTGGGTGTCTGGCGGAAGATGACCGTGACATCCTCGAGGCGACCACGGCCGTTCCCATCGAGAACAAGCTTCGCGCGTGCGACGGATGTGCCGTTGCCGCCTTCCCGAGGCTCGGCAAAGGAAAAGAAGATCCGGCGGGAGTCCTCGAAGTCCTGAGCAAGCGCGACGTCCAGGAGGCCGCCTTGTCCTCCGGCATCGACGGCCGGCACCCCGGAAATGTCGGGGCCGATGCTGCCGCCCGGAGCGATGACGAACATACGCCCCTGCCGGGCTGTGACCAGCATGCTGTCGTCGGGTAGGAACTCCAGCGACCAGATCTGCGGCAGGTCCGCTGCAACTAGCGTAGTTTCTACGGTCGGGGCGCGGTCCGGCCGAGGTGCACGCGTCTGGTCAGCGGTTTGGGGCTGTTGGTTCGGAGCGTTCGGCCGGCGTGTCTCAACCGAGGACTGCCCCAAGGCTACGGAAGCGGCGTACAGTGATACTGTGAAGACTGCTGCTGCCGAAGCGAGAATTCGATCCATTGTGCGGTCCCTTGGAAGTGGTGCAGTGCGTTACAGAGCTGTATCAAAGGAGATAGAGTACGAGTGGCATTCGACTAGGCTCACGGCTTGTCCCACACCCCGCCGGACACCCGAGCCGGCCTCACATAACTTGGCACGGGACCCTCATTTCCAAGGCATGACGAGGTATTTCTCACCTGTCTTCATTGCGCGATAATCGGTCACGGCTTCCTTAGTCAGCATCTCCTCGAGATCAACCCGCTTCTTGTAGCGGCTGGCAAAGGTCGTTGTCAGGTTCTCGAGCACGCGCCCGCGCATCCGTCCCACGGTTTCCATTCCGACCGATTGAATGAAGGGGAACAGGAGCCAGCCTGACAGGGTCCAGCCAAAGCCATAACTCGGCGACAAGATCGTCGGACCAACGTCCAGCCGTCCATAGATGAACATACGCTTTTGCTGGTTGGAACCATAGCGCGAATACTCGGTCATCTTGCCAACCGCGACCTGTTCCATAGCCTTGAAGACACTGTCGACCGATTTTCCCCCGCCGATCGGATCGAATCCGTAGAAGGCGTCGGTATCGTCAATTGCGGACCGGAGCTGGTGCATGAAGTCGTCATCCGATGAATTGACGATATGCGTAGAGCCAAGCTGCTTCAGCAATTCGACCTGGCTCTCTTTCCGCACGATATTGACCAGTCCGATGCCGTCTTCGTTGCAGATGCGGGTCAGCATCTGGCCAAGGTTGGATGCCCCGACCGTATGCAGGATCGCGTTTTGCCCGTCCATTTTTGCATTTTCAACGAAACCCAGCGCGGTCATGGGGTTGACGAAGGCGCTCGCCCCATCCTCGGCGGAATAATCGCCCAGCGGCAGGCACATGGCGGCGTCGGCGATACAATACTGGCTGTAGGCATTGCCTGGCACACAGGCGACGCGCTGCCCCATCAGCGCCTTGGCCATGTCGCCGTCACCCGTTGCGACGACAGTGCCCGCGCCTTCATTGCCGGCGGGAAGTTTCAGCCCGTGACGCGCCTTGGATCCCGTATTGAACGGCTCGGGCATGATGGCGACGTACTTTCCAGGCGAATATTCGGCGCTTTCGAGATCGGCCGCACCGGCAAGAATGGCGAGATCCGACGGATTGATCGGTGCCGCCTCCATTTTCACAAGTACCTGATTGCCGGTAGGATCGGAAAAGGTCACGTCCTCGATCGCGACGGTGAGCGTGCCATCGCTTTTTAGCGTGGTGAATAGCTGCTTGCCGGTGGTGCTCATGTTGATATCTCCAGGTATAGGATTCAGAATGCAAAGATGCGTTCGGGTCGGAGACCCGGCGAGATGGACTGAAAGACACCTCGATCCCACGGCTCTATATCGTACAGTAGTAGCGTCAAAGCAGTAATCACCGATACTGAGCACACCTCCTACCGCTGTTGCAACCAATATGATGGGATGGCTGCCGCTTAGTCCGAAGAGTGGACATCGGCCACCAAATTGCTGCGTTCACTCGCCAATGTCCGCTTCGGGGACGCTGCGCCGCGGCGTGGCGACCCTTTGCGAGCGGCCGGTTTGGGCCGAGAGAGTCAGTGCATACCTACCGAAGTGGGGCGACCTATTGCACCGCCGCAAGTCTGCTCAGAGCCCGTTCGAGACCTTCGAGTCATGTCGTATGCGCGATTATTCCTTCAGGATCGAATGCGTCCACCCAAATCTGACGCTCGCAATTGTAGTGCGCATGGCTGGCTCCCTTGCATGGCCGTCGGTTGGGACTATCTGGATTTGCATTTCCTTCGCGCTAAAGTTTCCTGCCAAGATCCACCTCAGATTTGGACTGTCCCAATGGAGCCTGAAAGGATGTAGCATGCATTGGTTACGTCGATTGGCATAGCCGAACGACGATTTAGCAAGGAGTGTGCGAAACCGATGGTCGATCCACGAAGTGGCTTTGACGCGGCAGCAGTAATAGAGGCCGCGGCCGAAAGCATTTTGATTACCACCGCTGATCTGGACGCACCGGGCCCATCGATTGTCTACGTGAACCCGGCTTTTGAAAGGATGACTGGCTGGTCCGGGGACGAGGTGATCGGGAAGTCGCCCCGGTTATTGCAGGGTCCGAAAACGGACCTCCAGATCTTCAATAACCTGAGGGAAACGCTTCGAAGGGGAGAACTCTGGGAAGGTCAGACCATAAACTACAGAAAGGACGGCACCGAGTTCTGGATGGAGTGGTCGATTGTCCCGATCGTCGATGAGCACGCCGACGTCTGCCAGTATGTCGCCGTCCAGCGGAACGTGACGGCGCGTGTAGAAGCCAGCCGGCGTCTCGGAGAGGCTCGAGCCGCCGAACTGGCTGCCGACAAGGCGCGGGCCAATCTCGCCCGGTATTTCTCTCCGGCGATCGTCGAAACCCTGGCCTCGAAAGATCAGCCGCTCGGCCCGGCCAGGCGTGACAACCTGGCCATCATGTTTACCGATATCGTCGGCTTCACACGGCTTTCGGAAATGCTTGAGCCGGAGGTTGTGATCGAAATGCTGCGCGATGTGCACAGCTGGATGGAAAAGATCATCTTCAAATGGGATGGCTCCATCGAAGGCTACATAGGCGACGCCGTGATGGCGATCTTCGGGTTTCCAGATGCTGGGCGAAGGGACAGTTCAAATGCGCTTGCGTGCGCGTATGAATTGCTGACAGCAGCGCAGCAGCACAGCCTCGCCAAGGCCGAGCAAGGCTTGCCGCCGGTCCAGATCAGACTTGGACTGCAATACGGACCGGTCGCGCTTGGTGACGTCGGAACGCAGGACTACGTCGAATTCACCGTTATCGGGGATACTGTAAACATTGCGAGCCGCTTGCAGGAAGCAAGCCGTGCCCTGGATTGCCATCTTGTCGTCGGTCAGGAACTCGTCAATTCGATCCGGGATGAGGGCGCACGAGAGGATATAGGCAACCTGTTGGAGCGCCTGGAGTATCATGGCAACTTCGACATCCGCGGGCGTTCAAAAACGGTAAAGATCTGGACGTACAGTGACGCCTCATTGTGAAACGTCCATCCGCCCGACGGCGCCTTTACAATGAGACAAGGCCCGTGCACATACCTCAGTCGGGCAGTGGCACATTGTCTCCCTGTAGAGAAAGCATCGGAAGGTTTGCGGTTGGGTACCGGGCTGGCTATGTCGGGCGGGATTTCATCGGGATGCACCAATGGGTAAACCGCACAGTTACGTCGACGTCCTGATCTGTATTGCGATCGACAGTTCGGATGCAAGCGAATTGAGTTGGGTTGATCTATGAATCGGATGAAGGCGGTTTTGTCCATGGCGGCAGCACTTTTGTTTGCTGCATCACCTCTGTTTGCCGGCGCGTTTGAAGGTTTTTATCCGGAACAGTTTCCTATACCACAAGTCGATCCACCAATCGTGCCTGCAGGTTATGCATTTTCAATTTGGGGCCTGATCTATTCGTGGCTTGTACTGCATGCTGGGTTTGGACTATTGAAGCGCGATATTGAAGCCTCTTGGGACAGGGTTCGATGGCCGTTGATCGTCAGCCTGACGGTAGGCGCCAGCTGGATCTCGGTTGCAAAGGTCAGCCCGCTTTGGGCCACGCTCCTGATCTGGGTGATGCTGTTGACGGCGTTGGCTGCTTTGTTCCGATCACCGAGAGCCAAGGACAGATGGCTATTGCAAGCGCCACTGGCAATTTATGCCGGCTGGCTCACAGCAGCTAGCTTTGTCTCAATTGGCCTGATTGGAGCGGGCTATGGTCTATTCACTGACCAGGTTGGTTGGGCTTGGATCACACTGCTCATGGCCTTGTCATTTGCAGGTTTGGTACAGTTCAGTCTGTCGCGTGCGCCAGAATATGGCTTCACAGTCAGTTGGGCGCTGATCGCGATTGCTGTGCGCAACCTGGAGACGTTTCAAAGCCTTGCGATCCTTGCGGCTGCGGGCGCTGCCACAATTGGAATCTTGGCATTGCGGTCGATGATAAAGTCTTAGTTTAGCTGCTTATCATATGACCTGATGTGAGGGAGTTGATAGCCACTCGTGGCACAAAGTGCCAAGATACGTTGCGTTGTAATCAGGACATGCTGGGCTAATCGCTTGGTCGTTTTGTCCGCGGTGCGGTTGTCCGCAATACCGTGTACTTCGCTCCTGCGGCGAATGTCCAAAATCACTGGCCGCATCGCAGCGTCGTGAGTGAAGCCCAAGGTCTGCTCCGGGCCGAGAGCAGCGAACACTAAAGAGACGCACAAGCAGCGCGCCGAATCTGGTCCCTTCGAGCCTTGCTTTTGCCGTAACAATGGTAAAAATAGTGAACTCC
>JAJDOJ010000110.1 GCA_022340215.1 Gammaproteobacteria bacterium | reverse complement strand
CGCTCCGTGGCGGGCATCACCAGGATTTCCCGCAAACTTACCAGGGACAGCCCCAAGCAAGCGACGCTTTCCCTTATTGCCCCCAGATTCTCGATAAACTCATCTACGCGCCAGAGTTGCCCTGGGTCTCGTAGAGTGGTCCGTCCGCCGCCCGAGTGCTCCTGGCCAATGCCGACGAGTAGCATCAGGCTATCCTGCAGGTCGAGCCGGTGGCTCAGTTCGGCAGGTACGACCTCTAGCGGTGTCGCGGTGCCCTGGGGCAGGGATAAGCCGCTGGCATGGTTTTTCAAGGCTGCTCGCAGGGTCTGCCAGCCCTCGAGATCAACGTCTCGCCACACGTCGTCCGTGTGCACCACGGGCAGAAGTAGACGAGGCGCCAAGCGCCGGGCAGTCTTATACCAGGGTTCGACGGGTCGGGCAAATCCGTTGATGTACAGAATCCGCTCTTCGTCGTCTTCTTCGTTCTCGTCGTCCACGAAGCTGAAGAGTTCGTCGAGTTGCGACTCGTGAACCTCGGAGAGAGGCAGGCCCTGTTCCTGCCGGACAACAGCCTCCCAGGCCAAGTAGTCGCCGTGCTCGATCATCGAAGTCAAGGATGCAATAGCCTCCGCAAGATCACCCGGCTTGGCCAGGTCCAGACCGCTAAGGAGGTCCTCGGTTGGCACCCCGACGGTGGCAAGAGCCCAGTCTATGCGTGCTTTAGCGGGCCCACCATCGGTTGTTGTAGCGTCTGCGAGAGCCGCCTCAGCGGTCAATTGCCCACTGGGAAGCGTAGATAGCGCCGGTGGGTTATCGGTCCCTTCCTCTCTGGTGCCCGAGAGGACAAGGCGCGGGAACTGACCTTCGCGCACTGTACGGTAGCACGCAGCGATTTGACGGGTCGGGTAACCGAGAATGGCGCGGCTGCGGCCCGTCTCCTCGATCACGACGAAGCTCTCCCCGTCGATGGTGAATCGCCCGGTCCACTCAACGGCAAAGCCCGAACTCGTCTCGCGGACGGCGTTGGGTTGGCGCTCTCCGTCACGCGCCAGACACAAGGCTAAGCCGTCCTGCGGATCAAGCAACCATGCGTCGCCTGATTGCGAGGAGAAGCAGATTAGATCTCCTTGCCTGACGATGCACTCCTCCCCATCCTGAGCAAGCCTAATGATACGTTTGAACTCGCGGGGCATGCCGACCTCCTCTCGTGCCGGCCATCGTTGCTGCGTCTTCGGGTGCTGGCTGCGGCCGAGCTTCTCCTGGCGGCGCTTTTGCCTCTTCTGTCGATGTTGCTCTCGGCGCCTGCCCCGGTTCTGCTGCTTTCCGCCCATGGTGGGATCTCCTGTTGTTGACCAGGCCTCAGCACGCATCTATGGCCTATGGGAACAAGAACTTCGTTCTGCGGTTTCGTGTGTTGACATGGCACTGCCAATGTTGTCGAGAATGCTTTTCCCCGGCTACCGATGGCGATCCGGCCCAGGGTTGTTCGGACAACAGGCTCAGGCCTTCAGCCGATATGCCCTTTCAATCAACGTCGCCATGTCGGGCCCCTTCCAGTAGGGCCTGATCCATCGGGGGCGCTGGTCCTCCCAGGTGGGGGCTGCACGCCGCCAGTGTCCCCGCACCATAAAGCGGTGCAGGAGGTTTCCTCCGCTCGGTGCCCGTTCCACAGCCTGCATGTTCCGCACGCTAGCGATGTCGATCTTGCCAGGCAAGTAGAACACCTCGTCCGCGCAACGAGGGAGTCGATCAGGCAAGCCCTTGGTCGCACCCAGGGCTTTCTTCCCGTACGGCTGGCGAGGCTGGGGCTCGACGCCCGCGCTGGTAGCGTAAAGGATAGCGTTGATGACCAGGTGAACCAGGTGCGCGAGCGCCGCAGATGAAAACATGGGGTCCAGCCCGTCCACGTCCACTTCGGGAAAGTGGCTGGCGAGTAGGGAATCCAGGCTGGCCTCAGGATCCACGTAGAGATCGCGCGTCATCAGGTAAGGCCACTGATCCGCGAGGGCGTCAAATGTAAAGGCAATTCTGAGCCCCCGGGCGTGGGCCGCGGGCATGTCCGTGACATATACCGTGGCCACCTTCAGGATCTGCCCGCGCAACTCACAGGTCGGATCGGAGGAGAGCATCCTCTCGGCCACGCGCAGCGTATCACGATCTGAAAAGATCAGCGCAAAGCTGGCGAATGGCAGACGCAGCTGCTCTCCGGTGAGCTCAAGCCGAGTTTTGTGGAGCATCCAGGCAAGCGCTTCGTCCACCCAGAAAGTCTTGCGACGGTGCAGCTCGAAGTTGCACATGTATTCTAGGTGGGCACCGATCAGGTCGCCGTAGGCGGCGGCATCTTCCTTGTTCATTCCATTCCGGTGGGCCTCGATCGCCTGCCGGGTTACGAAATTGGCAAGGGTCAGATCCGACTGCAGATCCTTCCGCGTGATCACCGTCGAGGCATCGAAGCCAGGCTGTTTTCGAAACCGGTCGGCAATCCCGCGCGCCACATCCCCGATGCCCTCGACCTGACGTTCCATGGACTCGTAGCCGGTCAGCGGAGGATGATCGTGACTGCCCGGCGCCTCCGGCAGGTCCGAAAGTCCCAGCTCGCCCCACATCCAGGATGGATCGAAGCCGGGCTGGCCCGTGTTCAGCGACCGTTGATATAGGTTCTCCAGGTCCTTGAGGAGCTCCAGAACTCGGGATCGAAGCAGCGACGACCGGGCGGCTTGACGTGGCGTCTTGTCGTCCAGCGCCGGGATCGCTTCGTCCAGCCACTCACGATAGTGCCTCTGGTAGTACTCCTCCACGGCTTGCGCAGCCGCCTCGGGGGGGAGCTCGGGTTCCTCTCGAGCGGCCGGCCCAAACTCAGCCAGGGCTTGCGCCGGCGTCTGCCGACTGGCGAGTCTGTACCGCACGGCATCTCCGAGAAGTCGTTCCACCAGGGCCCGACCCCGCTCCGCCCGCTCAGCGGAGGCGGTCTCCAGGGTGAGGTGCTCGCCCTGGAGCTGGAATCGCCCGAGAACGACTTTTCCGCCGTCTGTTTCGGTTTGCCCGTACCAGGTCCAAACGGGCTCTTCCGCTTCCCGTTCGACGTTCTTAGCCGAATCGAGCCCGCGAGCAACTTGCTCCGCATCGGTCACCTGGAAGTAGGTTTTGATGAGCAGGAACTCATCGCCGTCAGTGGTCACCAGCTTGGGTAGCGTGGGATCCAGCAAGGGCTGCAGCCATGCTTGGTTGAAGAAAGGGGGAAGCGTTTCGTAGAACCCAAGCTCATCGCCATCAGGGGACTTTTCGTGGAACGCTTTCAGCCCCTTTGTCATGTGAGCGAGAAGGTCTTCGCGGTGCATGCGTGGCAGCGGATAACAGCCTCCGTCGATTTCGGGCTGTCCCGACGCTCCAGCAGGCATCACCCGCGCCGCCAGCAGATCCCACCTGCGGAGCTGCTGTGAAGCGAGCTGTTCTCGAACACGAACTTCCTGACCACTCGTCAGGTCACGAAGCCGCAGCGATTCGCCAGGCCTTGCTTCAATGACCTCGTACAACCTCATACAGGTCCTTTTGGCCTGCTCAAGGTAATGTCTCTCGCCGTCAGTGAGATCGGTCGCGCCGTTCAGAAACGCCTCCGCGACGCGGGAGCGACCTTCACGCCGGTGGTCGAAAAATAACCAGAAATCAAAGGCGTCCTCGGACATGCTGACGAGGTCATCGTCCGCTAGTTGGTCGAACGCCTCCTGGTAGGGGCCCCAGAATACCGCCTCCGCTCGTTCCTTGATGGCTCTCCAGCGTGGCTCGTCGGCAAGCGCCTCCAAGCTGTGCAGTGCGGATGCCCGCTCCTGGGCGGTGAACGGGGGTCTAGGCCCGTGGGTAACAAGGCAGCATTTCTTGTACTTGAGTCCGCTGCCACAGGGACACGGATCGTTACGTCCGGTCTTCTTCATCTCGGCTTATTGCGCAGAACCGCGGTCAGACTCGCAGTCGTACAGCTTGGCGCCCCGGTACGCATCGATGCTAAAGTCTCGGGTCGAGCCTCTTTGTCGTCTCCACGCCGCGCTTTCCGGTCCTCGACGCTTGTGGGCCAAATTCCTGGGTCTTCATAGGGGCGACCGCACCGGACGATCTATTGTCACGAACCCGCCAGTCGCGGTCAATATAGTCGATGGTTGTGTACCACCGGCCGATGTGCTCTCAGCCTCCCATGTCCTCGGACCACTCGGGGTCCCTGTAAGCGCCATTCATCACTATCACGGTCCGGAGGCGACCGCCCCTTTCGCGGGTGGCGCGAGAGAGGCGGGGGTCAATGGGGTGTGCGGTAGAGGAGGCGTGCACGTCGGTCAGCGAGTTCGATCTTAGGGCTGAATTCATGCGGCCACAAGGTTTCTCAGGCAGCGCTACGGTACTCGTGATGGGGAACGACCACTTCCGGGACTCGTGGTCAGCATCGATCAGGGAGAGCGGCGCGCCGACCCGGCCGCGCGGGTGATCATTGCCTCAATACAATCGTCGAGCAAGCGCAAGGACGCGTACCGGCCGGACCTGTTCTCGGTGATCGTCTGCGACGAGTGTCACCGGGCACTGGCCCCAAGCTGGGTCGAGGTCATTGAGCACTTCAACGACGAGCGCGACGGCGACGCACTGCTGCTCGGCATGACCGCGACACCGCGCCGCACGGACGGACGGTCTGCCTTGGACCTCTTCGACCTAACGGCCTACGAGATCGCCAGGCCGGAACTGCAGGACCTGGGCTACCTCGTGCCGATACAGTATTGGGGGGTAAAGGCCGGGCTCAGCTTGGACCAGGTCAAGCGCTCCGGGGGCGATTTCCAGGTCGGCGCCTTGTCTGCGGTCATGGATACGCCGCACCTGCGTGCGCTTACCCTGCACGCATGGGAGGAAAAGGCAAAGGGCCGCAAGACGCTCGTCTTCTGCGCGAGCGTTCGGCACGCGCACCGGCTCGCTGCGGATTTCGCC
>JAJDOJ010000109.1 GCA_022340215.1 Gammaproteobacteria bacterium | reverse complement strand
TCCATCGTTCGACGATGCGCCTGTTGTCGCGCCTGGCTGACAAACGATCCCGGCGCGGCGCTGTCCCTGCTTTGCTTGGGCACCGGTCTTGGGCTTCCTGCCCAAGCCGTTCACTGCTTCGCAGTTCACCCGGCGCGATCTGGTATGTCATTTTCCGGCAATCGCCTAAGATCATCACATCCAGCTGTCTTCAAACATCATGAAGCTACCGGTTGGCCGGCGTTGGGCCACTGTCCGCTCCTCGCCATGAGTTACCCATCGGGTGCGGTATGGACCATGCGCCATGGACGTTCCATCTAGGCCTGCAGAAATCGCCTGTTTGTCGGATTACCCTCCCGCACGACCAGGTCCAGGCGGACGGTGGCCCGCGTCATGCCGCAGTATAGAAGTTGCTCCTCCCGTCCGCGGCGATCCTCGCGCGGATCGACATCCACGAGGATGACCGCGGGCGCCTCCTGCCCCTTGAAACGGTAGATGCTCTCGAAGGTCAACTTGCCATCGGTGAGAATCTGGTTCCCTTCCGCATCATAGTCACCGGTAAAGCGTCGCAGCCGCATCGCCCCGACCCGAGCGATGTCGCTGAAGACCGAGTTCCGCGCCCCGCGACAACTGAGCACGACGATGTCGTCGAGGGTAAACCCCCGGCGAACGAGGTCCGCCGCGATCCTCGCGACGATCCTGGGTTGTTCCCCCGGTTCCCCGAAGCGATGCACACCGGCACCGAGGCCCGGGAGATCGTTACCCGATTCGAATTCTATGTTCATCGTGTTGCGAAGGAACCGGGCGATCGACTCCGGGCTGCGGTAGTTCACCGGACAATGGAACCCGACGAATCCCCCGGTCTCGACACGCGGCTTGTCCTGCAGATTCTGCTCCGGGTCCTCCAGCCACAGGATGTCGGCGCCGTCACGCAGGAACAGACAGAGGATCTCCAGCCATTCCTGCTCGAAGTCCTGCCCCTCGTCCACGACCAGGGCGTCGAACAGCCAGTCTTCCGGGATGCGCTCCGCCGTCACCAGATCGGGTATGCGCCGCCAGAATTCCGGGTCCCCGCCCGCGCGGTCGAAGTCCGGCGCCTGCCCCCTGCGCTTCAGGAACTCGACACAGAATCCGTGAAACGTGTCCACGTAACCCTTGCTTGACACACGGTCCCGGAGACGCATGGCCAGCGGTCGATTGAAGCAGGTCAGGAGAACACGCTTGCCCTCATCGCTCGCCCGTGCGTAGAAGTGTCGCGCGACCAGACTCTTGCCGCTGCCCGAGGTCCCGGTAAAGCGAAGGCGAAACGGCGTCATCTCCAGGCTCGTCAGGATCGACGCGACCGGCCCGATCTGGCGAACAAAGGTGCGTTCCTGGGAGTCCCTGTGGGCCTGGATATCCGGGACGACCTGAAAGGTCTGGCAGAAGAACTCGTGCACCGTTTCGCGCCAACCGTCTCTGGCATCGTGCCCCGGGCGGAGTATCGCCTCGATCCGGGCAGGGAGCGAATCGCCGTCACCCGCATCGACGATCCTGGAGGCGTCGAGGCCGGCCGCATTCAGGTCCCGCACGAGATGGTCCGGCAGATAGACGAGGTAGTCGACATCGAGCGATCGCGTTTTCCCATGGCGCCAGTAAAACTTCTCCCTCACCTTGTCGATCGACCGATGCACCTGTCCGACCGGATCCTTGGCGCCCTCGCCCTGGTCGTAATGCTTCGCCAGTCTACCGCCCTCCTCGCTGAGCACCCCGTTCTTCTGCTCGATGAACAACACGTCGCCGGAACGGTTCAGGACCACGAAGTCGATCTCTCCGAAGTGTGTCCAGCCATGGTACTCGCGGGTCCAGTGAACACCGTGGAAGACCGTGTAGTCGTCCGAAAGGGTGGACTTGAGGGTTCGCAAGGTTTCCAGTTCCGGTAGGTGCGCACCGGAAAGGGCGAGACGGGAGATATCGGAGGGTACAATGTAAGCCACGTCGACGGCACCTCCATTGCGGAGTTTGCGAATTTTCCGGTCCCGTGACCGATCTTAGCAGCTGAAAGCAGGAAAACTTTACGGCCCACGCCGGCGAAGATCGCGGTTCCGTGCCGATTCTTCTGGGTCGAAGACAGGAGGAGGATCTTTCCTGAACGCCCGACTATATCGGTACCTGCGCCAGCGACCGCCCCAAGGGCACAGTCGTTCAGTCCTGAGCCATTCCGGTGCTCGACCACGACCGACTACAGATCGTAACCCGCGGGGACAAGCAGCTTGTCAGTGTGGGACCGCACCGGCCCCTGACCGGGCCACTGTCGGTGGAGGCGCGTGAAAAGGTGGAGCGTGCGGGGCTCTTCCACAGGCTGCCAATATGAAAAGGCCGATGACGAGCTGCGGTCCAAGGTCAACTCGCCTGGATCGGCGACAAACGAGTCGCATGGAAAATCATGAACAAGGCACCGAAGGCCCATGCCGATCAGTCAGGGACCAGATAACGGCGCGAGGACAGACCCGTGAAAAATCAGATCCTTCTCTTCGGTGCCGTAACCATCGTGGCTCTGGCCCCGATCTTACACACCCGTGCCGCCGAACTTTCCGGCTATACGGTCAGGCAACTCGAACTCTGCATCGAGGGCGACAGCGACGTCCGATGGGGGGCCGCGTCGGAAGGCGAGTGCAAGCAGTACATCAACGGTTTCACCGACACCTTTCTCCCGCTGGCCGAGGACCCGAAAGCGGCCTACTTCTGCCTGCCTCCACCGGGAAACCGGCCGGATGAAATCCGCTGGGCCTTCATGAAGTGGTCGACCGACAATCGGGACAAGCGGGATGTACCGGCTGCCGAAGGGCTGATGGCGACGGTGAAGGAGAAGATTTCCTGCAAATAGGCCAATGAGGCTTTCCGCTCTATACCGTGATTGTAAGAGTTCGGAGCCTGGAAGGTATGTGGATCTTTTGACAACAACAATTTATCTACCAAGCAGGATACAATTGATCCTACCCCTTCCCACAGGCCGTTCACACCATCGACCAACCGATAACGATTTGAAATCCCTTCTCGTCGGGCAGGGATTAAGCCGCAAGCAATCGATCATGCGCCTGAGCGAAGGTATTTGAGCAGAAGGAAGATGGATCACTACAAATTCACTGAATATTTTGAGAAGGAAGTGCTACGGAAGCGCCCCTATCTGAAAAAAGACTGGTGCATCTACGTGATTGAAAATGCCATTCGTTCAGAACCTCAGGAGCACAATCGACACCGATTCTGGGCAGCCATCCCTGAACTTGAAGGACGCTACTTGCGGATTGTTACCCTCGAAGATAAGGTTACAATACACAACGCTTTTCCAGATCGAGGATTTCAACCATGAAACTGAACTACTATCAGGAAACCGACTCACTCTATATCGATCTATCTGAACGTCCTAGTACTGAGAGTCGTGAAATCTCGGAGGGGGTCGTTCTGGATTATGATGCTGATGGCAAGTTGGTTGGTATTGATATTGACAATGCCACTAACAAAGTGGAACTGAATAAACTTATCCTCAGCAAACTGCCTGGCAAGATTGAAACGGCTGCCGCATAAAACCCGCCTGCAGGCAATACAAATAGCGCGCACTTGACCAAGGTCGCTTCAGCCAGACTGGCTTTGAATAAATCCCCTGTCCGCTCTCATTCAGCCTGATTCTAGGAGCCTGTCGGCCTTAGGAACAATCTACTGCGCTGATGGGAGAGCGGCCAAAAAATCCCCGATTTCTCGTTGCGTAGGCCCACTATGCGCCTCGAAATCGTAAACTTTTTGTCTCGTTCTCCCACCATGCTCGCT
>JAJDOJ010000108.1 GCA_022340215.1 Gammaproteobacteria bacterium | reverse complement strand
CGCACATCGTCTTTCATGGAAAACGGTCAGCGCGAAAACGCCCCACCGATTGCCCCCTCGCAATGATCCAAGGCTATTGATCGCGTCGTATGGACGGCAGGACCGACACGATGGATCCGGGCCGATGTTGCCAATGCTGTTTGTTCGCCCAGGCGACAAGCGATTCTGCCGGGTATACCTGTGGCACCATGTCACCGTCGATTCTCGTAAAAACACCGACCTGATCATTCCTGGCGCTATAGATGACATGGTGATTCTTGATCTGTTCTATGTCCAACCATACGGTTAGATCCTTGGAGCGTGGGAAATGGCCCACGATAAAGGCGGTCTCCTCGTCCACACCCAGGGCCTTGCGAAACCGGCGGACATCTCCACCCGTGTAGCCGGCCGGGGAAGCCAGGGACTTCGCCCGCGTGGACGTGATCTCCCGGACAAGTCCCGGGTACTGTCGGACGTCCACCAGCATTTCCTCGGAAACCTTGCTATGAGTAGGGCCCGCATGACAGCCGATGAAGCCCTTCGTCCTAACGAGAAGTGGCGAGCGTTGGTAGAATTCGGCCAGCGCCTCCTTGTATTCCTCGCCCCGCAGCTCGGTTACCCGCTTCGCCCAAAGGAGACCCTGAGGCACGCCCGCCTTCATACAATCGAGCGAAAAGCAGTCATGATTGCCTATGATGAAAAAGACCTGGGAGAGAAATCGCAGTTTCAACTTCAGGATCAGATCCATCATCAAGATTGAGCTGTCCATGTTTTCCATCTGTCCCGGGTCCTCCCGATGCACCGCATCGCCAAGAATGATCAGTGCAGCCTCGCCTTTTTCCAGGCTCTCCAGATAGGCGTTCTCGGTGAGGATCTTGACCAGGTTGTCGACCTGGCCGTGGAGGTCGCCGACCACGATTGGTGTAAGACGTGCGGGCAAATCCAGTATACCGCCAGGGTTACCGTAAGAATCCTCCCGGCGGTAAGCGTCATTCTTGAGTAGGCGATTGACCTCCTTCAAGGTCTCGAGCGCCTCCTTCGACGCCAGAGGCTCAAGGGACTGGCCATAGATCGCGACCACCTGCCTAAGCGCCTGCAATCGGTGGCTTTCGATACGGGAGATATCCCGCTCGTCCGACAGAACGGAGAGATAGGTCCCCAATTCTGAGATGGGGTCCTTGAACACCAGGGTATCGCCGGTGTGTTTCAACTGGAAATGCCGACGGAACGCCTCCTTGGGACGGCTAAACACATACTCCTGATCCCTGACGCGATGGTTTATGCTCAACTTCTCACCGGGAGCAAGTCGCAGAAAATGACTGATGCCGGAGTAGTATCGTTCGGGGTCGAACAGAATGAATGCACCGTACTCCTGCCTGAGCTCAGGGATCAGCGTCTGTTCGGGATAGATATGCAACCGTTGATCGCCCATCTCCACCTGGAAAGGAATTCCCTGAATGGGCACGGCAGTCCCTTTGCCGGAAAGGCGGATTCGTTGAGAGGGCATTGGCGAGATCGGGGCTTCATTGCCCGCCTTTAAACGCTTCCTGACTCTCTGCCACAGAGCAAATTTTCTTGCCATCTTTTTACACCGTCGTGTATCTATCCCTAGAAACGCTGATTCTTTCCCTGATCGCGTGGGCGGGATAAATCAATCACCGTACTGCCCTGCCGCTCCGTCCTTGACAGGCAGCATGCACGCCAAAAGACAGTCTGGCAAGCGAGTATCAGGTCCTCTCTGGGAAAGAGTCAAAATGCTTCTACAATCGCATGGTATAACGCCTGCGAATCACTATCGAACGTACCGGGACGGATGATCGGAAAATCTGTCTGCCTGCGGGGTCGAAAGGCATCTATACCAATCGTGAATCCTATTTCGGTCGGTAGAGCGCGTCATGTGAACCGCGAGGCATCGAGGAAGACGTAAAAGCGTGATCTTTGTGTGGTTATGTCTCCCAACGCCATGTGCTTCACAGGGCGTGCCATGGAACGCTTGACAGCGTCCGACCGACACCACGTCAACGGATCGGCGTTCTCATCTCGACCCGCAAGCGCAATAACGTTACTCTCTGCCATAATTAAGGTATTTACTTGGTTGGTTTGGAGCCCCGCAACACGAAAAATCGATCAGATACGCCGCTTTTCATCAACACCTCAAGCTCCCGTTTCTGTTACAACTCTCTGCATCCTTGCCCTCATAGTGAGGGAACCCAAGAATATGGACAACCCGTTAAACCATGCGTATGCGCTTTCCAGCATCTTTACGCGGTACAAGAGAATTCACGACAAGGTCTTCAATTTCTCGATTGCGAGTCCCATTAGAGTTTCCGGGCGGTCGTCACTCGAACCGCTACGAGCCTACGAACAGGAACTCAGTAGCCTTAGGAAAGAACTTGGTGCGATTCAGGAGCAGCTTTCCGTCCTAGAGAAGCAGAAGGCACGGCAGAAAACAACCGAGGGCGAAGTACTTGATGTGGTAACCGAATACACCAATGCATTGTCGGAGACGATTGACCAGCTGCAGTATATTTTCAGGAATCTGCGTCTCGAATACGCAGGTGATGAGGCATTGCTCGGCTATAGAGAAAATGAATACAGGGAGGACTGTGCGGCATATGACGACTCCATTCAGGAGTACAGGCGATTGGGATTGAAACTAAAGGCAGCGTTCGAGAATAGATAGGGGGCGTTCAATGGGGTCAGACTCGATTGATAGATGGCTATCAATCGAGTCTGACCCCATTGAACGGGGGACGACACCTGCTGGTGCGTAATGCCGGTTTACAAGCGGCTGGAAGCCGGGACCCGGGCCTTGCCGTTGCATG
The DNA here is from genome assembly GCA_022340215.1 of Gammaproteobacteria bacterium. Taxonomy (NCBI): domain Bacteria; kingdom Pseudomonadati; phylum Pseudomonadota; class Gammaproteobacteria; species Gammaproteobacteria bacterium. Next base: position 4,201 of record JAJDOJ010000108.1, on the reverse strand, counting down.
AGCTGATCGCGACGCTCTACGATGGGCAGAGTGACATGGTGGTCGTCTTGGGATCACCGAACACCATACCTAAAGGTCAGTTCGGTGGTAGTGAATGTGATGGTCTTGTCGTGCGCTGTGGCTGGTATACTTTAGCATTTCGACTGCTGTTGAATACTGAACCCTGGCGCAGGATCCGGCGGCCCGTAACTCTACCCGAGCGGAATTGACTAAAGGAGCCATTTGTAATGACAGAAAAGTTACCGCAGCACGCAATTCTGGTTCCAGTGGATTTTTCGCCGAGTTCGGAAGCGGCCATGGATTGTGCGATCATGCTGGCAGATTCGCTGGAGGCGCCCATGGTTGTACTTCACGTCGTTCACGACCCTGGGGACGAGCCCGGTTTCTACGCCCGTGCCCTGAAGAAGAAACAGATCCGCAAGATGGAGGATATCGGGCGTGATCTGCTCAGCGACTTCCTCCATGACATGGCAAAGCGATACCCCGACAGCAAAGCCATCAAATCCGCGGTTCCGACGTTGTTGGTCGGACTGCCGGTCACGAAGATCCTCGCGCTTGTGGAACATACACAGCCCAGAATGGTGGTCATGGGCAGTCGGGGGCTATCAGGACTGTCCCATATACTCGTGGGGTCCGTGGCCGAGCGCGTGGTACACCTTTGCCCCGTACCGATCACCATCGTCAAGGAAGTAAAAGAAGTAAAGAAATTAAAGAAGAAGTAAGACAGGAATCTATCTTTACTCCGGAGAATCACGTGCCGCCATCAAGGAAGCTGAGCAATCTCGACAAGACCATACCCGTACCGTTGATTATGGGCCTGGGGATGCTGCTGGCCATGCTGCTGGCTCCCGTCCTGGCCGCCGAGCCCGCCCCTGAGCAAATGGAATGGGGCAATATGAGCATGAAGCTGTTCGGAGGGCTGGCCCTGTTCCTGTTCGGTATGGAACAGATGGCGGAGGCGCTCAAGGCCGTCGCGGGTGAGCGCATGAAGGTCATCCTGGCGAAGTTGACCACGAATCGCTTCCTGGGCGCCGCTACCGGCGCCTTTGTGACAGCGGTGATTCAGTCCTCCTCGGTGACGACGGTGCTGGTAGTGGGTTTCATCACGGCGGGGTTGATGTCGATGGCGCAGTCGATCGGCGTCATCATGGGAGCCAACATCGGCACCACGATCACGGCCCAGATCGTCGCTTTCAAAGTGACCAAGGCCGCGCTGCTCATGGTGGCGTTCGGTTTCAGCATGCTGTTTTTCTCCAAGCAGGAGAAGATCAAGCAATATGGCGCCATATTGATGGGCCTGGGGCTGGTATTTTTCGGCATGAGTGTCATGAGCGACGCGATGGAGCCCTTGCGTACCTACGAGCCCTTCCTGGAGCTGATGACACATATGGCCAATCCGCTGATCGGGATTCTGATCTCGGCGGCGTTCACGGCCTTGATACAGTCCTCCTCGGCCACGACCGGTATCGTGATCGTCATGGCCACTCAGGGATTCATCACCCTGCCCGCGGGTATCGCGCTCGCCTTCGGGGCAAACATCGGGACCTGCGTCACTGCCATGCTGGCCTCCATCGGCAAACCTCGGGAGGCGGTTCGGGCGGCGCTGGTACATGTGTTGTTCAATGTCTTCGGCGTGTTGCTCTGGGTTCTGTTCATCCCGCAGCTCGCGCAGTTTGTGACCTGGCTCTCGCCTGCCTATCCCAATCTGTCCGGCACTGAACGGTTGGCTTCCGAGACGCCGCGCCAGATCGCCAATGCCCATACCTTCTTCAACGTGGCGAACACCTTTATCTTCATCGGACTGACCACGCAATTCGCTCGATTGGTGGAATGGATGGTGCCGGACAAACCGGTTGAGGAGCTGGGGATCGTCAAGCCCAAGTATCTGGATGACATACTCCTTGAAACACCGTCGCTGGCATTGGATCGAGTCAGGCTCGAGATAGGCCATATGGGAGAGCGCGTTGAGGAAATGACGCAAAGGGCGATGCCAGCCATCCTGAAAGGAGACCGCAAAGCGCTCAGAGAAGTTAAAAGGATTGACGATGAGGTGGATCTCCTTAACGGTTATATCATCCAGTTTCTGAGTCGAATCAGCCAGGGTCGCATGACGGAGAAGCAGACAGAGACGTTCACCCGACTCATATCCGTCGCCAACGATGTCGAGAACATCGGAGATGTTATCGAAACGGATTTGATCAAATTAGGCGAGCAGCGCATCGAGCAGGGCTTGGCGATGAACCAAGGCACCAAGGACCTGTTCGAGCGGCTCCACAAGGTCGTGAATATGACAGTTGAGACCGCACTGGATTCCGTCGTGTTCGACGACCAGCGAGGCGCACAAGAGGTCATCGCCATGAAAGCAGATATCAACCGGCTCATGGACTCCGCTGAACTCTACGAGGCGAAACAGCTGGTCTCCGAAGACCCGTCGCGACTCGCCTCCTATACGGTGGAGATGGATATCATCGAGAAATACAAGCGAATCTACTACTTCGCCAAGCGAATCGCGAAGGAGGTCGTCCCTGATGAGCTTGCGGCCAAGGCCGCCTAAGCGAATCGAGGCCCCCGTCCGCCCCCAAATGGCCTCAATATCCGGCTTTTCGCCGTATCCTTCAACCACCGGCCTGGCTTTGGCCGGTGGTTGAAGGATCTAGATTACGGAGAACAGAATCATTCCCGCACCCCAGGCCATGAGGCCGCTCAGCGCGATTCCGAGAGTGCCACCCGCGATCTCGACCGCTGAATAGACCAGCTTCTGGTTACGCCACCTTTCGTGGGCTCTTCGTCTGCAGTCACCAGACAGCAGATACTCCCACCCCGCAAAGATATTCAGACCGGAGGTCGCGCTTGAAATCTTCGCGTATTCACCTGCGGTAGGCCGGTAGAACATTGTATTATCCCTCTGGATACTCTTGTGCTGGCGATCCATGTTGAGGCAAAGTCTACATATAAAATGTGACAACTAGATGACATATAGGCAAGAAAAGCGAGCGCTTCCACAAGGCGATTGCCGGAAAATGGCATACCGGATTGCGCCGGATTTTCGTTCGTCATCAAGGCGCGACATCAGGCGCATCGTCTAACGATGGAACGGTTGTCGCAACACAGAGGACGGACGAAAAGACAAGCAGGCTGCTCGCTGAGATACAACCCACCAACGCGGCACTGCCGATCATTGCCGCCGCCCCCATCACCGGCAGTGCACCGTAGCGCCTCGCCGCGGCCAACCCCGGAAACACCAGAATCTTGAATCCGATCCAGAAAACCGGCAGCATCCAGATCAGATCCGCCTTGTCAACGAATTGACGGTACTGTGGCTTGGTGTTCAGAAAGTAGTGCAGCTGCAAAACCGAACCCGATCAGCAGCGAACCCGCCAGCAGGACCACCAAGCGAAACGCCGGTGCTGGCGCGGCACCGCCGGGGTCGCGCGCCTCAACCGGCAGGGCGGCTACGATGCGTTGCATCCTCACCAGGCCGAAGGTATTCAGGGCATTGCGGGATCCCTAAATGGCACGAGACTGTCACACGCTCTGGAAAGCTTTGATGGCCGGCTCGCGGTTCAATGTTTCCCGGGTCGGGAGTATGCAGAGACCAGACTCGCGACGACAATGGCGATATAGAACTGCCCGAAGGTCGCCTCGGAATAGGCTAGAAAACGGGCGATAGGCGCCTCGGGCGTGACGTCTCCATACCCGAGGGTCGAGAGCGTGACGAAGCTGAAATAGATGAACTGCGCAATGGTCGGTTCTAGGGCGTCGGGGTCGATCCCGTTGAACGACGCCGGCTGTAACTCGTGTAGGAAGTTGTACAGTATCGCCCAGACCATTGCCATCATGAGGTAGACGCAGATTACCCCGGATATCTTGTTCCGGCTGACCGGGCCGACGAACAATACGTGCGTGAAGGCCAATAAGGCCGAGCCCAGAAAAAAGACCAGTACGATTAGGTGTCCCAGGAACAGGAAGGCCTTGCTCCCGATTAACAAGTTCACGGTGAAGGCGATCGCCGCCGCAACGGCCAGAACGATCCCCAAATTGCGAAACAGCGACTGTTCAACGAGCGTCCAGACCCCCATCAGTAAGGTGACGACGAAGGCGAAGGGGATCAAGTCGCGATGCCCAAGCAGCGGGAACTCCCTCGCCAGCGCCACCCAGAACTGCAGGCCGATCAGCCCGATCAGCAGATAGATGTAGTTGA
>JAJDOJ010000107.1 GCA_022340215.1 Gammaproteobacteria bacterium | reverse complement strand
TGTGAGACTATTCGGTAATCAGATTCCTGTTTTGAGTTTCTCCAAGATATGGACTCTTGCCTTACCTTGGAGGGCGGGTCACATTCGGCTCAAGGATAACTCCCTGTCATAACAATGGGTTACCACCTTGAAAGGGCTGGTCAAGCCCTACAGACGCTCCTTGAGGATGGGGTCCTTGCCGTTCCACAGCCCCAGGGCCAGACAAAGGAGCTGCTGGTCATCGGACAGCCCGGCAAGGCCGTCCTCGCCCCAGCGGTAGGCACGGTTGCGGTCGTGGTCGTGGGGGAAGGAGTCCCAGGCGGCCCCACCCTCACTGTAGTCTTCTCGCACGGTGCCCCACTGGCGCTCGCTCAGATAGGGGCCCCAGCGCTGCCAGTCGGCCTCACCGGATTTCTGTTCAAGAAGGCGTTGCCCTGCAGCGGTGATTGCTCGTGATGACCGTTGGTTCATCTTCGCTTCCCTTTGTTGTCGGCTTGGTTGGACCGGATACCGAGCTCTGTCCAGACACGTAGTGTTTCGGAGACACTCCAGGCCTGCGCAAAACAGCCGTGCGCCTGATGCGGCGCATCACCGTCGAATATCTCACTGATGGAACCGACGCAGGCTTCGCGCAGGTGTCCGCCGAGTGGCCGTAGGAACGATCGCGCCCGCTTTGCATCGCCATAGACACGGAAGTGTGCGTCGGCGAACGGCGCCAGCAACCAGGCCCACACCGTGCCCTGGTGGTACGCGCCATCGCGCTCAAGTTGACCCCCGCCATAGTGACCGACGTATTCACTAGAATCTTTTGTCAGGCTACGAAGCCCGTAGGAGGTTACGAGACGGCGGGCACAGGTATCCACGACGGTGCGTTGTCGTACTGCGTCGAGAGGACTGTGAGGCAGCGACACGGCGAATAGCTGGTTGGGCCTTACGCTTGCGTCGTATAGTCGCCCGTCCTCTTTCTCGATTCCGACAGGTCCTTCGATGACGTCGTACAGGCAATCACGCTCCTCGTTCCAGAATCGCGAGAAGCTGCCCGATACGAGCTCAGCGGTACTTGTGAACTCCGCCGCGACAGCCTGCTTGCCAAGCCGCGTCGCAAGGTCGCCGATACACATGAGGGCGTTGTACCAAAGCGCGTTGATCTCCACGGCTTTGCCGATGCGTGGCGTCACGACCCAATCGCCAACTTTGGCATCCATCCAGGACAGTTGCACACCATCCTCGCCAGCCCACAGCAGGCCGTCTTCGGGATCGATATGAATGTTGTAGCGCGTACCGCGCCTGTGCCATTCGACGATATCGATGAGTGCATCGAATATCTCCTTCGCGAGATCGAGCTTGCCGCTGCGACGCGTGTATTCGCAAATGGCGTTCACGTACCAGAGCGTCGCGTCCACCGTGTTATATTCGGGTTCGTCACCATGGTCTGGAAAGCGGTTCGGCAACATACCCTGGTCAATATGTTTCGCAAAGGTCAGCAGAATACTTTTAGCAATGTCATAACGCCCGATTGTCAGCGTCAGGCCGGGTAATGCGATCATGGTGTCACGGCCCCAGTCACCAAACCACGGATAACCGGCGATGATAGTGTGTCCATCTGCCGACTCTTTCGAACCACGCGCAACGATGAACTGGTCGGCGGCATACACGAGTTGTTCGACCCAAGGCTCGTCGACCGGCTGCGGCAGGCTCTCAATCAATGATTGTCGACGTGCCAGTTCGACCGTGAGCGCCCTGTCAAAGTCGAAATCAGTCCTCGGCTCGGTTGAAATCGCGACGGTAACCGCATCGCCGTCGGCGAGGTCGATCTCGAACGACCCGGGGCTGAACAGGTCTTCAGTCTCGTCCAGCCCCCGCTCGGCCTCGAATCGATGACGGAATTGCCCGTACCAGCCCGGCGCCGGGAAAACCCTTGTCGTGCCGCTTGCAATGATGTAGTAGGGCTGCGCACCTTCGTAGGCCTCGATCCGGAAGCCTTGGTCTTTCGTTGTCGTCCGAAAATCCCAGCCGCCGTGGGTATGGCTGTGGTAGTCGCGGTAGGTACAGAGCGGACGCAGCGCCAGGTGCAGGGCCAAACTCGTGCGCAACACACAGAAGCGCACCAGGGTCGTATTTTCCCCGTGCGGCATGAGGATTCGTTTCTCAATGAGTGCATCGCTGAACGCGTATTCCCACACGGGCAGGCCGTCTTCAAGCCGGAAGCGTTCAATGTGGCGGTAGCCATGCGGGTCGATGGACCCGTCAGCAAACTCGTTAGTGCTCAGCGGGTAGTCGAAGCCGCAGTAGTGCAACACGGCATCGAGCTTGGCGAGCATCACGGTCCGCCCAAGCGGCGGATCGAGTGCAGCGATGAGCAGACCATGATAGCGGCGCGTATTCGCGTCCGCGATGGTGCCGGCCGCATAGGCGCCGAGACCGTTGGTGACCAGCCATTCGCGTTTGCTCGCCTGATCGAAGGTCGCGAGGTCGCCGCGACCGACGTCGAACAGGTTTACGGTTTTGTTGTTGTTCCTGTTGGATTCCATCATTGCGTCCTCTCAGCCATTGAGGTTGTCCTTAGGCGATTTCTGTCAAATGACATGCCATCCTGCTTGTCTTTGTCGTCCGTCCTCTGTGTTGCGACAACCGTTCCATAGTTCGACGATGCGCCTGTTATAGCGCCTTGCTGACGAACGAAAATCCGGCGCGATCTGGTATGCCATTTTCCGGCAATCGCCTTATTACCTTTGGTGTGCCGTGGATCAGGATGGGGACAATGCGGGCTACACACTACCGGATACCTCGTTCCCGCACCTTTGAGAGCTGGCAGCAGGTGACGTGCGCCTGATGAGGTAGAAACGATCGGAAATAGGGGGCAATGCTGGATGCGATCTGACAAGTTGACAATGCCCGATCAGCTCTCTTAACGGGATGATACAGTAGGTAACAACCGATGGTGTCGGGCGCCCGAAGAGACGCCCAAGTGTGCTAATGTGCCGAATCGGGCACCATATGAGGGTATCGATACCTTGGACGAACCTGTGCTGCAAACGTCCCGAGCTCCCGACAGAGACGGCGCCAGACCAACGCTCCCGCAACGAATTCGATCGCTGCTCGGGGGGCAACCGTACGGCGTCCTGTGCACCCAGGGCGGCGGACAACCCTACGGCTCGCTAGTGGCGTTTGCGTTCTCCGACGACCTGACAAGGTTGTTTTTTGCTACCGCCATCACCACCCGCAAATTCCGCCTTCTGTCGACCTGTGAACGTGTGGCGATGGTGGTAGACAGCCGGGCCACACACGGCGACGATCTCACCCGCGTTGAAGCGGTCACGGTAACGGGCAGGGCCTTGTCCGTGGACCAGGGACCAGACTACGAGGATCGCCTTGACCGCCTCTCAATCCGCCACGTGCACCTGCGGAGCTTCTTCAAGGCGCCGACTTCCGCACTGGTGAGCATCGAGGTGACTCGTTACCTGCATGTCTCGCGTTTTCAGGATGTGAGCGAATGGGCGCCGGTTCGCGGTGGTTGATATCGCTGAGCGATGCGCCGACGCTTGGTGAGACCGAGGTTGGCGCGAAGGCCATCCATCTGGCACAGCTGGAACTGGAGGGTTTTCGTGTGCCACGGGGCTACCGCCTGCCGATTGCATGCTACGAGCGATTCCTGCACGAGAACGAACTGAACCTGACGATTAGCATGGAGCTTGGGTGTAAACCGCTCCCTTCTCATGCGTTGGGAGGAGATGTGGGACATTGCACTCAGGATTCGGTCCCGATTTCTGGTCGGCAAGGTGCCCGCTCCGGTGCTGGCTGCCGTAAGGCAGGCGGTGGACGCGCTCGGTCCGACGCAGCCACTCGCAGTGAGATCATCGGCTCCCGGGGAGGATCACGGTCAAACGTCCTTCGCGGGTCTGCATGAGTCAGACGTGGGCATCACCGGGAAAATGCACTGCTCGACGCCGTTCGGATAGTATGGGCTTCACTCTGGTCCGACGCTGCACTGTTGTTGTATCGCACGGGGCTTGGGCTGTCTCCCTTGCAGAGCAGGATGGCGGTGGTGATCCAGGGACTGGCCGACGAGCACCATTCCGGTGTGGGATTCAGCCGGGATCCTCGCAGAGAAACCGAGCCCCATGCCGTTATCGAATGCGTCCCGGGCAGGCGCTCGGACCTGGTTGACGGGACCGTGGAACCCGACCGCTGGTTGGTCGAAATAGGGTCCGGGCGGGTGCTCGGCCAACGCCCCTCCAGCGATCGGAGCGATGGTCAGCAGCCGCCGGACGACGGGGACCTCGCGCACCTTGGGGCAATGCTCAAGAACGCCGAGTCGCTGCTGAAAGGCCCTGCCGACGTTGAGTGGACTGGACGTGGGGAGCGCCTGACCTAGTTGCAGCTTCGGCCAATCACGACGCGTCCGTCGCAGAAGGACGACCCCCGTCCCTGGTATCTCAGCCTTCGTCCAGCGGCGAAACGCCTCAAGGCACTGGCGGTACGCGTATCCCACCATCGCATTCCGGAACTCGAACGCCAAGGTGAACAGCTGGCAGTCGAGGACCTCGATTCGCTACACGACCATGACCCGGCTGCGGCCATCGACAAACGGGCGGAGGCTCTCGAACACTGGAAACGTGTTTACTGGGACGAATTCATCCCCCTGGCCCATGGCGTAAGACAGCCCGGCCTGTATTACAACGACATGGTGGCGTCCGGAAGACCATTATAAATTTGTGGGCTTGTTGAAGGGGCAGGATATGGTGTCTTTTCGGCGCAACCGCCAGACGATGAGCCTGGCAATGACCATCAGGGATAACCCCCGAATTCGACAGGCGCGCAACGGCGTTCGATCGGCCAAAGATCTCCAGGTTGTTCAGTCGTCGCTCACCCCGCCGAGCCCAAGGCCCTCAACTGACCCGGGCACGACGGTCGAGCGCGCACGCCAGCTTAGCTAGTGGGCCAGCCTGCATCGCTTGGCCACGCAAGCGGCCGAGTCAGGATTGTATGCTCGACGGACGACCTGAAGAGGTTTCGCCTCGGTGACGTTCTCGTGTGCCAAGCGATCGAACCGACCATGACGCACTTTGTTTCCCTCGAACGCACTCGCCCGGCTGTTCGGCGATCCCATCGCCACTGTCCGCGACATGGGCCAGGGTCAGATGACCTGACTTCGCGGAATCTACGTCGAGCCCAGTTTCAGCACCAGTAGCTCGAGGGTCATGGCGGCGAATCTGGCCAGGCGCCGGGTGAGCTTGCCGGTGGCCGAGCGCACCTGTCCGTCGAGGTGGCGATAATCGGGGTTGACGATCGGTTCGATAATCGACCAAGCGGTCCAGGCCGAAGT
>JAJDOJ010000106.1 GCA_022340215.1 Gammaproteobacteria bacterium | reverse complement strand
CAGTGCGTGCTCGCGTCCGCCACCACCCACGACGAGAATCTTCATACCGGTCTCCGGCCAGGGCCTTAGAAAGGGACAAGTTTACGGCCTGCAATGGGCATTGTCGCCCACCGGCTCAGCCGTATCGCGGCAGCACCCAGGCCAGCGCGAGGGGCAGGCAGAACACGGCCGCGAGGTTACCCAGCAGGACGATGGAAGCCACCCTGGCGGGCTCCTGTCGGTACTGCTCGGCGAACAGGAAGTTGAGGACCGCGGGTGGCAGGGCACCGAAGAGGATCAGCATCCCCGCCTGTATCGGTGGCAGGGGAATCATCGTCACCAGCAACAGGGCGGCGGCCACACCGATCAGCGGTGTGAGCAATGCCCCCAAGAGCCCCACATGCCAGTCACCCAGGTCGATCCGGGACAGCCGCACACCGAGAGAGAACTGCATCAGGGGGATCGCGATCTGTCCGAGCATCGCGAGCGCGGTGAGAACGAATCCGGCGACCGGGATCTCCCAGTGGATAACCGCTAGGGCGGCCAGCGCCGCCAGCAGGGCCGGCTGGAACAGCGCCGTCCACCACTTTCCGCGGTGGTCGAGAATCAACGGCGCAATGCCGAAATGCGTCAGGTTACCCAGCAGGAAGAGCACCAGTGCGGCCGGCAACGCCTCCTCGCCGAAGGTGAGGGTCATCAACGGCAGGCCGAGGTTGCCGGCGTTGCGGAACATCATCGGCGGGGCGAGGGTACGGAACCTGAGTCGCCCCGAGATTGAGATCAGGACGGCCGCTGCACCGGACAGGGCGACGATCAGTGCGGCACCCAGGGCCAGCGGGCCGAAGGGGGTGAGTTCGAAGTCCTGCCGGACGAGCGAGGAGAAGACCAGCGCCGGTATGAACAGGTCCAGATTCATCCGGTTCGCCGCCTCCATGTCGGGTAGCCGCAGCCGGGCATAGATCGCACCCGCCGCCACCACGCCGAACAGCGGCAGTACGACGTCGGCGATGCGAGAGAGCAGCATCGCTTGCAGTGCCGCAGGGGATCAGTGCCGGAAGTGCCGCATCCCGGTAAACACCATAGCCATGCCATGTTCGTCCGTGGCCGCGATCACCTCCTCGTCCCGCATCGAACCCCCGGGCTCGATGATCGCCGTGATGCCCACCTCGGCGGCGGCGTCGATGCCGTCCCTGAACGGGAAGAAGGCATCGGATGCCATGACCGACCCCCTTATCTCGAGGCCCTCGTCACCGGCCTTGATGCCGGCGATCTTGGCCGAGTAGACCCGGCTCATCTGACCGGCCCCGACGCCGATGGTCCGATTGTCCCGCGCATAGACGATCGCGTTCGACTTGACGTACTTGGCGACGCGCCAGGCGAACTGCAGATCTTTCAGCTCGCTCGGGGTGGGCTCGCGACGGGTGACGACCTTGAGTTGCCCGGCGCCCACCATTCCCAGGTCGCGTTCCTGAACCAGCAGGCCGGCGCTGACGCGTTTGTAGTCCAGCGACGGGCGTGGATCGCTCCAGGTGCCGGATTCGAGCACACGCACGTTCTTTTTGCGGGCGCAGGCCTCTTTCGCTGCGTCGGAGATCTCCGGTGCGACGATCACCTCGACGAACTGCCGCTCGATGATGTCCGCCGCGGTCTTGCCGTCCAGCGGGCGATTGAATGCGATGATGCCCCCGAAGGCGGAGGTCGGGTCGGTCTTGAAGGCGAGATCGTAGGCCTCGTGTATGTCCTCGGATATCGCCACACCGCAGGGGTTGGCGTGCTTGACGATGACGCAGGCCGGTGCATCGAACTGCTTGACGCACTCCAGGGCGGCGTCCGCGTCGGCGATGTTGTTGTAGGAAAGCGCCTTTCCCTGGATCTGGTGCGAGGTCGCGATGCTCGCCCCGGAGGCATCCGGTTCGCGATAGAACGCCGCCTTCTGGTGCGGATTCTCTCCGTAGCGCATGGACTGGATGCGTTCGAATTGAAGGTTCAGGGTGCGGGGGAAGCCGGGTTCGCCGCCGGTCTGCTGTCCCAGGTAGTTCGCGATCGCGCCGTCGTATCGCGCCGTGTGCTCGAATGCCTTGACGGCCAGGTCGAAGCGCAGGTCGTGCCCCAGCTTCCCCTCGTTGGCGCTCATTTCCTCGACGATGCGGATGTAGTCCGTCGGGTCCACGACGACGGCGACCGAGGCATGATTCTTTGCGGCGGCGCGCACCAGGGCCGGCCCGCCGATGTCGATGTTCTCGATGGCCTCGTCCAGGGAGCAACCGGGACGGGACACGGTCTGTTCGAAGGGATAGAGATTGACCACGACCAGGTCGATCGGTGCGATGTCGTTGTCCGACATGACCTGGTCGTCCACGCCGCGGCGCCCCAGGATCCCGCCGTGAATCTTCGGGTGCAGGGTCTTTACCCGGCCCGCCATCATTTCCGGAAACCCGGTGTGATCGGCAACCTCCACGACGCGCACATCGTGTTCATCGAGCAGTTTTGCGGTACCGCCGGTAGAGAGTATCTCGACCCCGCGAGCGCGCAGGGCACGGGCAAACTCTACGACACCGCTTTTATCGGACACACTGACGATTGCCCGGTGAACCGGGTGTAGCCTGGGTTCAGTCATGATTTCCTGGGGGCAGAACAATGGGAGCGCGTGATTATAACGAAATTCCGGGGCCGCACCCGCCCGCTGACACACCGCACCCGAACGCGGTTCAACGCCCTGGGGGCCGTGTCGCCTGCGGTCGTTGTCGCGACGCTGGCGCGCAACCATCGGGTCCGGCTCTCGCCGAGTCAGGTCACGAGGCTGTGTTCCCTGAGCTTCTTCCTGAGCGTGGCGCGATTCAGGCCCAGCACCCGCGCCGCCTTTGACTGATTGCCCTCGCAATACTCCGCCACGCATTGCAGCAGCGGCAATTCCACCTGTGAGATCACCATGCGGTAGAGGTTGTCGGGCTCTTGTCCGTCCAGTTGGTGGAGATACCGTTTCAGTGCGATCTCCACGGCGTGGTGCAGGGGCGGCGGTCGGGTTTCCGGCGCGAGTTCGCGCGGTTTGCACTCGATGATCTCTGCCTCAGCGCTCATGCCTGCCTCAGCGCTCATGCCTGCCCCTGCGTACAAGCCGCGAACTCACCGAAGCCTCCCGCGAGGGCGGCGTACTGGGCGGCGCTGTTTTCCACGCCGCTGACGGCCCGCCACAGACTGCCGGCATTCGGCAGAGACGCGAGAAACCATTTGATGTGTTTGCGCGCAACCCGGACCCCGGTTGCCTCGCCGTAAAAATCGTAGAGTGCCTCAAGATGTGAGAGCATGATGGCTAGAGTTTCCCCAAGTGCTGGTTTTTTACGTAATGATCCAGTCGCAAGGTAGGTTTCGATTTCCCTGAAAACCCACGGTCTGCCCTGTGCCGCGCGTCCGATCATGATGGCATCGGCCCCGGTGAAGTCCAAGACTCTCCGGGCGGCTTTCGGGCTGTCGATGTCCCCGTTTGCGATGACGGGAATTCGCACGGTCCGCTTGATCTCCCGAATCGTCCCGTACTCCGCTGACCCGCTGAACGCGCAGGCCCGTGTGCGGCCGTGAACGGCGAGGCTGCTGACCCCCGATGCCTCCGCGATCCGGGCGATCCTGACACCGTTGCGGTGATCGGGATCGATCCCTGTCCGTATTTTCAGCGTCACGGGTACCGGTATGGCCGACGTGACGGCCTCGAGAATACGCGCCACCCGTTCCTCGTCCGCCAGCAAGGCCGAACCGGCATCGACCCGACAGACCTTCTTCGACGGACACCCCATGTTGATATCGATGATCTGGGCGCCCAGGTCGGCGTTCATCCTGGCGGCCTCGGCCATCGTACGCGGATCCGAGCCTGCGATCTGCACGACGCGTGGTCCCGGTTCACCATCGTGATCCCTGCGCAGTCGGCTCTTGGCCGTGCCCCAGAGCCTGGTGTCCGAGGTGACCATCTCGGACACCGTCAAGGCCGCGCCCAGAGACCGGCACAGGATGCGGAAGGGACGGTCGGTGACACCCGCCATCGGGGCGAGGACCGCAGGTCCCCCGATCTGATGGGAGCCTATCTGCATGTCAACTGGAAGATGGTGTGTTCTTGCACTAACAGAAGCGATGAGCGGAGCGCCCGGGAGAATCGAAATTATAGTACGCGTCGGACGGTGTTTGTCAGCCGCTCGTCGGATGGGAATGCATCGCGGCTGCCGCGAAACATCCGAGCCGCGTGGCGGATCGTCTCAGTGGAACTCGATCTCGAAGTTGAGCGCCGGGCCGCCCGGATCCAGCAATTCCAGCCGCAGGGGCACGGTCTCGCCCGGTGACAGCAGGCGGTTGGCGATTTCCGGCGCCGGCAGGTATTCTGCGGGCTCGAACAGGCGCGCCGCAATCACCGTGCCCTGAAGGTCGGAGAAGGCGACCAGGAGTCGCGGTGGGGGTTGGTCGAAGTCGGCATCGTTGCGTAGTACTGCGCTGATCGTCAACGCCCGCGCCTGGTCCGGATGCGTGTAGACGTTCCGGCTCACGAGGGCGATCCGATCCGGGTCCGACCGCGGCGCGATATCGCAGTCGATGTGAGCGCAAAGGGAATGGATCAAAGGGCCTGTCATGTCGTGGGACGATAGGGCGTGGCGATTGAACCAGGCAATCTGCACGACGAGTAATGCGGCCAGCGAGATCGATCCCGCGACCCACAGGAGTCGCGGGCCGACGCGATCTTCCGGGCGTTCGAGCTCCGGGACAAGGAACCCGGGGAGCACGGACGCGACCTGCGTTCCGCTGCGCTCCCGCGAAGGCCCGGTGTCCCGGGCGGACTCCGCTGCCGAGTGGGATTGTGTCGCAGGGGTGTCGAATGGCTCGGAGGGCGTCTCGTCCCGGACGGTTTCCCGTGTGGGCAGGGTGGACTGTTCCTCGATCAGCGTGTGCCGGGCGGACGGGCCGGAGATCCCGGTCTGGATCCCCGGGGTGCCACTGCCTGCGGACTTCCTGAACGTGACGTATTCCCTGCCGTTGAATACGTGCTCGCATTGACCGCAGCGTACCATGCCGTCGGCGGCGCGAAGCTGCTGTGAGGTGACGACGAACAGCGCATGACATTTCGGGCACTGGGTGTACATGGGATCTGGTGGGTCGCCCTGTGTTCAGTCCTTCAACCGGCCTTCGATCAGGACCCAGTCGTCTTTCGATACGGGTTCGCGCAGAGTAAATACCGACCGATACGCGGCCGCGACTTTCCGCGCCTGTTCCCGCAGTATGCCGCTCATGACCACGCGTCCGCCAGGCCTCAACAGGGAGGTGAAGGTTTGGCGGAGCTCGATCAGGGGTTCGGAAAGTATGTTGGCGAGCAGCAGATCGGACGAACCGGTGCGCGCGATGTCCGGGTGTCCGGTCACCAGCCGTTCTGCACCGATGGCGTTGCGGGAGGCATTGTCGCGGGTAGCCGCCAGCGCCTGATCGTCGATGTCCAGTGCCATCACCATGGCGGCGTCGAGGCGGTAGGCGGCCAGGGAGAGTACCCCGGAGCCGCAACCGTAGTCGATCACGTCGAGTGCGGTGGGCGGGTGTGCGTCGAGCCATTCCAGGCAGAGCGCGGTCGTCGGGTGCGTCCCGGTCCCGAACGCCATACCGGGATCGAGCGACACAATCACGGCGTCGTCCTGTTCCACCGAACCACCGCTGGGACAGATCCAGAGTCGATTCCCGAACCGCATGGGACCGAAGTCGTCCATCCAGGCGCGGACCCAGTTGCGTCGGGGTACGGTCTGGACAGATGAAGTTGATCCGGGGCCCAGAGCGGCGGCGAGCATGAGCCTGACGGCCTGAAGGTCGCGGTCCGAGTGAAACAATCCCGTTACCTTGGTTCGTTCCCACAGCGGGGTCTTCCCCGGGCGGGGTTCCAGTACCGGTTTCTCGACCGCGGGTTCGAGGGTCACGGAGATGGCGCCCGCCTCGAGAAGAATCGTTTCGATGCGTTCGCTGTCCGGACTGTCCGTCGTCACAGAGAGTTGGCTCAGCGCCGGATCGGGGTTCGGCATTCCGGGGAAGGCCTCTAAGGCGATTTCTGTCAAATGACATACCATCCTGCTTGTCTTTATCGTCCGTCCTCTGTGTTGCGACAACCGTTCCATAGTTCGACTATGCGCCTGTTGTCGCGTCTTGATGACGAACGATCCCGGCGCGGCGCTGTCCCTGCTTTGCTTGGGCACCGGTCTTGGGCTTCCTGCCCAAGCCGTTCACTGCTTCGCAGCTCACCCGGCGCGATCTGGTATG
>JAJDOJ010000105.1 GCA_022340215.1 Gammaproteobacteria bacterium | reverse complement strand
CCGCTGAGTGACCCGGAGACGGAAATCCTGGAACTGTGGGTGGATCAGGGGGCCAGGAACAACTGAGCCCGCGCCCGGCGCACAGGCCCGAGAATCTCGCCAGAAACCCTTTCGTTGAGGCTGTCAAAGCCCGTCTTATGGCATAAGGCGATTGCCGGAAAATGGCATACCAGATTGCGCCGGATTTTCGTTCGTCATCACGGCGCGACAACAGGCGCATAGTTGAATTATGTCACTGTTGTCGCAACACGGATGACGGACGAAAAGACAAGCAGGATGGTATGTCATTTGACAGAAATCGCCTAAGTCACGATCTCACCCGCCGTTCGTTCACGGCGAACCGTGGACGATTGCACCTAAGTATTCCTCCCCATGGACCTCTTACCCGAGAGTCCGACCCGCCCGCATCGGCGGGTAACCCCACCATGAAACGGGGCCTTCGGGAAGGGATACTCGAGACCTTCGAAAACCTGGAGCGGATTGCCAGCCTCGATGCGCGAATGGCCGAGCAATCGCTCATGGCGTACGGCATGACGAAACACTGAGCGGCACGACGGGACCCGCCCTCCGGGTCCCCTTTCAACGGCCCCGATCCGGCAGCGCTGTCCCCACTTCCCCGCCCGGCGCCCGATCCGGTTGCGCCTGGAAAACGACACCTCGATTTACTATCCTTGTCGCAGGCACGTCCGGGCGGCGGGTAAACGTACCTTGCGGAATCCTCCTGTGCGACAATGCACCCGATCGCGGGTCGGTGATCCGAAATGCGGACAGGGAACCGCAAACGCGACTTTGCGATCAGGAGTCGCCTGGCACATGGCATACACGGTATGTGGCCGTTCCGAGACACATCAGTCACCTCCCCTTTTTCGAGGCGAATCCCCATGCGTGGATACCGACGTTTGCGCCTATTCCTTCCCGCCGGACCGGCCTGTTCGTCGCTGCCGCTGATTTCCGCGATTCTTCTTCTGGCGCTGGAGGGTTGTTCCGTCAAACAGATGGGCGTTCGCGCCTCCCTGCCCATGCTGGAAGACGGCGTGGAGGCCATGAATCGTGAATCCGATCTCGAGCTCGCGCGCGATGCGATGCCGGCGAATCTGAAAATGCTGGAGGGGATGACCTACAGCGACCCCGGCAACGATGCGCTCAGGATCCAGGTCGCTCAGGGATTCCACGGCTATGCCTTCGCGTTCGTCGAACCCGAGGACCCCGCACGTGCCGAGGCTCTCTATACCCGATGTCGTGATCACGCCGCCGCGACGCTGAAACCCGATGCGCTCAGGGACGGGTACCTCTCGATGCCGCTCGACCAGCTTCGGTCCCTGCTCCAGAAGACCGATGAATCCGACGTGCCGGGGTTGTTCTGGACGGCCACCTGCTGGGGGCGATGGATCAATCTGAATCTCGACGATGTCGAGAATGTGGCCCAGCTCGGCAGGGCGGCCGCGATGATGGAACGTGTGCTCGAACTGGACGAGACCTATTTCTATGCAGGGCCTCACATGTTCTTCGGGGTCTACTACGGCGCGCGTTCCCCGATGCTGGGCGGGAACTTCTCGAAGTCAGAACAGCACTTCGACAGGGCGCGCGAACTGACCGGTGGCAGGATCCTGATGGTCGACGTGATCGAGGCGCAGTACCTGGACCGCCAGCGACTGGATCAGGAGGCGTTTCACAAGCGGCTGACCTCGGTCGTCAATGCCCCGGACGACCTGCTGCCAGAAGCCGCCCTGATCAACCGGATCGCCAAGGAACAGGCCGCCTCACTGCTGGAGATGGAACAGGAATGGTTCTGAAACTCGCCGCGCAGAAGCTCGTCCGCGCCCTCGCCCTGATCGCGCCGCTGCTGGCCGCGACGGCGGCGTACGCCGACCCGACGTACACACTGAAGTTCGCCACCCTCACCCCGCAGGGCACCGAGCCCATGAACATCATGGAGCAGTGGGGACGAACCGTGGAAGAGCGCAGTGGCGGAAGACTGGTCTTCCGGTTCTACCCCGGCGGCACCCAGGGGGACGAGCCGGAGGTACTCAAGAAGATGCGGTTCGGGCAGATCCAGGGCGGCGGGTTTACCGGCTACGGCATCGGCCGCATCTATTCCGCGGCCAGGATCATGGAGTTCCCCTTCCTGTTTCGAAACCACGAGGAGGTCGACGAGGTCCGGGCGAAATACATGCCGAGCTTCGAGCGCGGATTCCAGAAAAGGGGCTACGAGCTGCTCGGCTGGTCCGAGGTGGGCGACATCCACTTCTTCTCCAGTGAGCCGATCCGTTCCCTCGAGGACCTCGAGAAACGCCGAATCTGGTTGTGGCAGGGGGACCCGCTCAGCCAGTCCTGGTTCGACGCCGCCGACCTGTCCCCGATCTCCCTCTCCATCACCGATGTCTACACCAGCCTGTCGACCGGGATGATCGACACCGTCTATGCCACGCCCCTGGTCGCCATGGCCCTGCAGTGGTATACGAAGACCAGGTACATGACCAACGTACCCATGGCCAACGGCATTGGCGCCCTGGTCGTGTCGCGCCACTTCTTCGACCGCCTTCCCCCCGACCTGCAGGCCTTGCTGCGTGAGACAGGCAGGGAGACCGGAGAGAAGCTGACCGCGGTAACGCGCGACGACAACCGCAAGAGCCTGGCGCTGCTCAGGAAAGAGGGACTCGATTTCGTGTTGAATCCCGACGATGTGGACGCCGGTGAGGTCCAGGAACTGAGCGAGAAGGCGGCGGCGCGGCTCGCCAGAATTCACTATATCCCCAAACCGCTGTTCGACCAGACCCGCGAACTGCTGCGCGAGATACGTGAGAGGTCATCCACGGGTAACCATCTGGGCTCATAGGCCCCGACGGTCCCGACATGCTCCCACGGTTACAGCAGTTCCTCACCCGCCTGGAAACCGTGCTGGTCGGGATCTGCATCGTCCTGTTGCTGGGAATCACGCTGGGGCAGATCGTGGCACGCAATTTCTTCGACACCGGGATTCCCGCCGCGGATTCCCTGTCGAGACTGCTCCTGCTCTACATCACCTTCCTGGGCGCCGCCCTGGCCATCTGCAGCGACCGGCACATCAAGGTCGACGTCATCGCGCACTGGCTACCCCGGACCTGGCGAGACCGCCTGTACCGGCCCCTGTTTTCCGTCGGCGCCGTCGTCTGCCTCCTGTTTACCATTGCCGCGGTGAGGTTCTGGCTGGACGCCTGGGAGTTCGCCCTGGATCACGAACGCTGGCTCGTCATACTCGATGCCGGCCTGCCGGTCGGATTCGCGCTGCTCACCCTTCACTTTCTCTGCTGTGTGACATGCGGGCCGCACCGGCGGCCCCAGATCGCCTGCACGACATGATAGCCGCACTGATCCCGGTGCTGATCCTGCTGGCCGTACTCGGCCTGCCGCTGTTCGTCGTCCTGGGGGCAGGCGCCCTGATCGCGAGTCGCGCCGGCGGGATGGATCCGGCGATCCTGATCATCGAGCTCAACCGGATCTCCTCCTCACCAAACCTGATCGCGATCCCGCTGTTCACCTTCGCCGGCGTCGTCCTGTCGCAGGGCGGGTCGCCACATCGTCTCATCCGGTTCTTCAACGCGGCGCTCGGTTGGCTGCCCGGCGGTCTGGGCAGCGTCGCGCTCACCGTCTGCGCCTTCTTCACTGCGTTCTCCGGGGCGTCGGGGGTGACCATCCTGGCGCTGGGGGGCATGCTCTATCCCATGTTGCGTGAGGCGGGCTACGGGGAGCTGTTCACCTGCGGCCTGCTGACCTCTTCGGGTTCGCTGGGCATCCTGTTCGCACCCAGCCTGGCCATACTGGTCTACGGGATCGTCGCCGGCGTCAATATCGACGAGCTGTTCCTCTCCGCCTGGGTGCCGGGCATCATCCTGCTGTTCATGCTGTACGCCTACAGCCTTTATTCCGGGACCCGATTCCATCTCCCGCACCAAGCCTTCGAATGGAAACAGATCTGGCCCGCTTTCCGTGGCAGCTTTCTGGACCTCCTGTTGCCCTTCGGGATTATCGCCGGCATCTTCGGCGGCTTCGTCACCGTCGGCGAGATATCGGCCTGTACCGCGGCCTATGTGCTGATCCTGGAGGTGGCGATCTACCGTACCGTCAATCTGCGCCGCCAGTTCATCCGGCTGGTCAACGAGACCGCCATCCTGGTAGGCAGCCTGCTCATCATCCTCGGCATTGCGATGGGTCTGACCAACCTGCTGATCGACGCGCAGATCCCCATGCGGCTGCTCTCCTGGGTGGAGTTGAACGTCGGCGACCAGTTGCAGTTCCTCCTGCTGCTCAACGTCTTCCTGCTCATGGTCGGGGCCATGATGGACATCTTCTCCGCCGTCATCGTCGTCACACCCCTGATCCTGCCGATTGCACTGCACTTCGGTGTCGATCCCGTGCACCTCGGTGTCATCGTCCTGGCCAACCTGGAGATCGGCTATACCACTCCTCCGGTCGGCATCAATCTGTTTATCGCCTCCCAGCGCTTCAGCAAACCCGTCCTGACCCTGTTCCGAGCCAGCGTACCGTTCCTGACCATCATGCTGGTCTGGCTGCTGATCGTCACCTACCTGCCACAGGTGTCGCTGTGGTGGCGCGATCTGAGCGATTAGGCGATTGCCATTCGCAAGACCGGAATCACACGAACAGAAAAAAGGGCCGAGTTTCCACGGCCCTTCACCCAACAACTCAGTTTCTTCTTGTTGGAACGGATCAGAACAGGACCGAGATCCCCATGTCGACCGAGGTCTGGTACATCGAGATGGAGCCCGGCACGTTCGTTCCTGAGCCCGCGGGTCCGCCGAACGCGGTGGCGTCGGTGCTGACCTCATCCTTGAAGGCCCACATCCAGCCCAGGTTCAATTCCGCATAGTCCGTCGGCCTGAACGACGCCCCCAGCGTCAGGTGCCACTGAACGGTGGCCGGCGCCAGGATGTTGAACAGCACCTGACTTTCCGGGATCGGCTGGTCATTGTAGGCAAGACCGCCGCGAAAGGTCCAGCCCTTGCCGAACAGCGTGGTGTCGTACGCGGTGCCGATCCGGAAGACGTTGATGTCCTGCCAGCCAAACCCGAACCCGTCGTCGTTGCCGAGGTTCTGAGTGGGAAGATTGCCGCTGAGCCCCAGGCCGGGACCCGGGTTGGATATCGCGGCCACGCCCTCGTAGAAGATGTGCTGGTAGTCGAAGGTCAGCAGCAGGTTGGGCGTCGCGTTCCAGCCGATCCCGGCGGTGATGTTCGCCGGGATGTCGAGATCGCCCTGTTCGGCGAACAGCTCGCTGTATTTCTCGTACTTGTTCATGTAGACCTTGGTCGCGCCCGCCAGGGCCAGCGAGACGGTCGGCGTGACCTTGGCCTGGATGCCGCCGCGGAAACCCAAGCCCCAGCGCATGTCGTCACCGCTGTCGGTCAGATCCGGGGACAACCCGGGGTAGTTCGACGACCCCTGGGGAACCGCCTGCGGGAATCCACTGCCGCCGGGTTGACACCCTGCATTCCCCTGCTGCGCGGTGGTGGTGAAGCACTGGAAGTCTCCCAGGCCGTTGACCTCGACCTTCTGCATCGCGATGATCGGCCCGCCACCGATGGAGTACTTGTCGTCCCACTTGAAGGCCGCAGAGGGGATAATCATGAGTTGTTGCAGGTCGATGCTCAGGATGCCCGTATCGGGAACACCTGTCCCGATCCCATTATCGAACACCTGTTTTGCCGCGGCCGGACCAAATTGTTGCGCGGCGCCCAGGACAGCCGCGGTCTTGTCGTAGATATTGGTCCCGTAGGTGGCGTTCATGCCGCCGTTGCCGAAGAAGGTGAGGCCGACGTTCCACTGGTCGTTGATCTGCCAGTTGAGGCCACCGGCAGGGATCATGAAGATCCGGTCGGAACTGTTGTCGGAAACGACGCCGCCGCCGAAGTTGGAGCTGTCCAGCTCGGCCTCGCGGATCGGGACGAAGGACCGCACACCGAGATCGGCCCGGCTGCCCACGAAGGCCATGCCCGCGGGATTGACCGCCGCCGCGACGGCGGACTGCGGCGCCGCGGAAGTGGCACCCGCCATGCCCATCTCCTTGGTACCATAACCGAGTGCGAAGTACCCTGTCGTGGCATGGGAGGCCATCGGCAAGGCCATCATCGCACCCAGCACAGCCCCCGACAGGACGTGTCGTCTGAATTGAATCATTCTCTTGTCTCCCTGAAACGTGGCACGCACTGGGAATGTGCGTCTGTTGAGTATTTAACACATATCGTCGGAAATACAACATGATGAGCCAAAAGAATACAATTGGCTTGATCGTCATCAGTTTCTTGTTCTCATTTTTGCTCGCCCCCGTCAGGACGGGGGCCTCCCGTGCGGGTTTGCACGGAGAAGTCTAACTGCGGGCCGCGTGCAGGGTCGGGAAGAACCCCTGCTCGAGGGGACGAGAAAACTTGTCGGCGGCTACCGGAATCGGTTGGCTGGAGATTGGATGTTGCCTTCAGGCAACGGGTATGCGCCGGTCTTCAGATTTCGGGGAGGTACAGGATCGGGCAGGGGCATCCGGCCAGCAGCCGTTCCCGCGGAGAGCACGTCAGCGCGCCCAGCAGGGGTGCATGCTTGCGACAGACCAGGACGATCAGATCGGCCTCGAGCTGGCGGTATTTCTTGAGGATGGTCTCGACCGTCGGCCCTTCGACCAGGAGCGCACAGGCGTCGATCCCCCTGACGCGCAGACACTGCGCCAGTTGCTGGAGGTGCTGGTGCTCATGGTGGAGTTCGGAGGCCGAGCCCTCACGCAAGCTCTTGCGATCGAGGTTGAACGGTGCGGGGCGCGGTTCCGGCACGACATGGACGAGCCAGACCCTGCTGGATAAGGCGCGAGCCAGTTCGACGACATGTTGCATCGACGGCGAACCCGTCGTCGTGGACTCACAATCGTCGATGGCGACCAGTAGTTTCTTCACTCGCCCGTTCCCCTTACCTGCCCGTTTTCGCCAGTGAGGCGTTGCTTGCGGTTTTTCTGTGCATGTCTTATCACAGATGGGTGTGCTCCCCCTTGCAGAATAGCCGCGACCCATGCAGGAATCCATGGCCTATCGTGAGGCGACGCGATATGGAAGGGCCTCGCGCCACTGTGTCGGAATCTCGCACGCTGTCGCTCAGACGCTGCGCCACCTGTGCAAGCACGTCTCCGGACCCATTCAGGCAGCCTTGCCACTGACGATGCGAACGTCCCGCTGCGGAAACGGGATCCAGACACCGTTCTCGTCGAAGCTGGCCTTGACCTTCTCCAGCAGCTCGGCTCGCACGGCCCAGTAGCCCTCGCTCTTCACCCAGGGTCAGAGGACCTGATCTCGGCCCCGCGGTCTTCTTGTAAGGGTCTGGCGAAAAACCTCGGGAATTCAATCGGAAGCAAGCCAACCGCGGCGATTCTGCCGAGCAGCCTTTAGCGGAGGCTTGGATTTTGCGAAGATACCGGTTTCGGTGCGCCGGGTGCGCCGAGCCTCAAGATTGTCCTGCCGAAAGGGCCGAAGCCGATAAGGGCTATTATGGTCTCGACAGCCTGTTGCTGCTACTGGCCTTCATGGCGCTGGCGCGCCTCGAATCGATCGCGTCGCTACGCGACAGCGCCCCGGGCGAGTGAGGCAATCTGCTGGGCCTGGACCGCTTGGTCGATTATCGAACCGATCGTCGACCCCGATTATCGCCACCTCGACGGACAGGTGCGCTCGGCCACCGGCAAGCTCACCCGGCGCCCGGCCAGATTCGCCGCCATGACCCTCGAGGAGCCCATCGAACCCAAGCATGTCGAGCCGTTCGTGCGGCACAAGGCGGCGCTGCAAGAGGAGATCGAGACCCTGCAACACGAGCTCGAGACGCTCAAGGCCAGGCGCAAGCAAACGCCCCACCACATCACCGTCGATGAGCTGCCCGAGGAGGCGCGTCGAGTCCTACG
>JAJDOJ010000104.1 GCA_022340215.1 Gammaproteobacteria bacterium | reverse complement strand
GCGTTGTTGGGGGATACTGGAAAAGCACTGGAACGGTGCCAAACTGGTAGACGTCGAAACCATGCTGGAGTGGGCCAAGAGCATGACCTGGAAGGGCATCCATCCCATTGTGGAATTGAGTCGCAAGGTCTACGAAAAAGGCGTCTCCCTCTCCAAAGGGGCCATGCAGGAGGTGGAGGCCCGACTGGAACGTAATCCATCTTTGCCCAAGTGGGACATTCTGATTCGGCCCGCTTGCATGGTATGAGATTTTTCGGAAATCACCTTAGGGCGATCAAAGGTGTTCGCCGCACGTTCAGACCTCCTGACATGGTAGCTCTAAGGCGTTGATCGTGTGAGGTACGGCAGCTGACTGTGGCGTATTAATAGCGAGACAAAAAAGGTGACTTTGTAGACCGAAGTAAAGGATTTGATTTGCGCAAAGGACATAGTACGGTCTTTAGCCAAACAGCGTTCGCTCACTTGTTGGCGCAATCATTGTGGCCAATCCTCTCCTGCCGCTCAAACCCCGCTAACCGAGGACCTTCTCACTCATCAGCCAGATCTCCAGCTTGCCGGCGCGCGAGAGCAGCCGAAATAGCTCCAGAGCCCGCCCGTCCGGGCTGCTCAAGTCTGCCGTTTGGGCCCCCAGCCACTGTTCGATGCGCCGTAGGCTTTGCTCGGCGATGCCGTAGAAACGGTCCGCCGGTACCAGCAGCCCCCCAAGGCCGTAGTGGGTGCGGCGGTGGTGATCGTGCTCCACCCAGCGACCGATGCCGCGCGCGGCATCGGTCAGATCCAGGAACTCGATCTGCTCCACACACTCCTTCTGGAAGCTTAGCGTTGAGCGCCTCGACCTTGCCGTTGACCGCTGCCTCCTTGGCCAGAAAATAGTTGACATCGTACTCCTCCAGCAAGGCCTCGAAACGCGACAGGCCACGCCAGCTGTGAAACGCCGAACCCAGGTCGGACATCACCCCCTCGGGGCGGCCATAGCGTTACCGCCTGCTCGAAACAGGCCATGACCGGGTCGACCGCCTCTACTGGCTCCAGCGCCCAGCCGGCAATAAAGCGGGAGAAATCGCTCTCGAGCCACAGTCACTTGGCAAGACCTGACCCCATAATCGTCTCTGGATAATTCATCAGCTTACATTTCCGGGATATGCAGGCAGCAATCCACAATAGACACGAATTCGCTCGGGTGATGCGAAAAAATTTCAAATCATAAATCGTAACCTTGCAGAAGGCTTGGGGAGCTAGAGTCACGGTGGGGAATTTATACCGAGATATATATAGGGGGCACCATTTTCCGACTGCAGCGGCTCGCGTGAGAGAAAAAGGGTACTGACCCCTTTTATCCCTTTCTACCCGTTTATGCTGCCTTGAGGGGCGCAAGATCCTCTCTGGAAATTGGCTGTGCTCCGAGTTCGGTAAGGACTCGATTGAGGTCAGAGGTTGTAACCAAGGTAGGTGCTGTTATTTCAATCCCAATTGCCCTCCCGCTTTGCGCGAAATCGATAACCATACCCGGCTCTGCCTTTGCGGTACGAACGCTTCTATCTTCTTTTCCCCGCGGCAAGTACAGATACGCAGCGAGCGGGCGACCGCGCCGATAAGTTACCTCTAGATAGGGTTGTTTCATGTTGCTACTCCCAAACTGGATATGCCGTTACGATTACAAGTGCCTGAATATCCCTTTCCGGCTCTACAATAACCTCCCATGGGTATCGGTTGTGGCGCGTTTCTATGACCCACCGACCTTTGACGATGTCTGGCCGGTAGGCTCGCGCACGCTCAAGCATAGTCCGCAAGTCGACCTCGTTGAAGCTGCGATCCGCCATCCGCTTCAGCAGGTGCGGAGTGAACTCGAGTTCCCATTCCCACCATTGGGGCCACGATAGCTCTTTCAGGGCTTTCTTCTCATGCTAAGAAACGAGTTTGTTACGGTCATCTGCTGGATAGCTCCGCGAAGCGGAGCTATCGCCCGGCATCAGCGGCGGCAAGTAGCGCTATCCGCTGCATGCCGATGTTAGGCAGCCTTTGCCAGACGTTTCGCATTATCGCCCGACTTGTTTCGACAATTCTTGAAGGAAAGCGGTAGACACAACATGAGAACCATTCCACAGATCATATAGGATTACGCGAATGTTGAAATCCTCGAACCAATACCGCATCGCGATTGCCCCGGGGTTCGGTAAAAGGGCGTAGTGCGGCCGAGCGTTACCGGAGTAAGACGCCATCAAGTCCTGCAGCAAGAAGTCAACATTCGGGTCACGAAAGCTATAGCCGTAGAAGAACACAGTTGAATCGATGAAAAGGCGCCTGAGGAACTCACGATACTTCGGTCTTTCGAACAGGATCTTCCGAAAATCGCTCCTGGTCAACACAATGGAATCGACATCGATTGCGGTCCCATGCATCTTGATTACGGGGAAGCTGGCTGCGTCTCCGAGAAGTGATTCCACACCCGCCGCTCCCATCTTCTCCATCATATCAGGAAGTATGACTTGCGCGCGTTCGCGACTGTGCTCGAGGAAGGAATCAAAGTTAGTGGTGATCGCGGCTCTGAACGGAATTTCCGAAAGGATGCGATGGGTTCTCGAAGCACGGGTGCTATCGGAGAGTTGGCTTCGAAGGTGCTCGGCAAACTCATAAACACCAAGCTTGGCTCGGCAGAATGCGGCCACAACCATATGCTCGCCCGCGTCTAATAGAGCCTCTAGTTCGTTGTGCTCTGAGTCATTCAGGGTTCCCGAATCATTGGACCGCTCGATCATGCCCCGCAGAAGTTCTAGCCAACCGGGCAATTTTGCGTCCATAGAGGTGCCCGCACCAGCGAAGAGAACGCAGCGGCGTGCCTCGATTTCTTTGACGAGAATTGGAGGCACCCGCGGCACGGAGGGCAACGGCTCCGACGGATCCGACGATGATGTCGTTTCGGAGACCAGTTCGGAGAGCCGCTCATTCAGTGCATTCAGATCCGGTGGCTGCACTTGGCGCGACAAGCGTTCTGGAAGAGTGAGCGAGACAACCCCCTCAGGAGCCGAGCGATACATTTCCGTGGCCGGAGCCCAAAATCCACCGTCGCGATCAGAATAGCGCCGCATGGTAACGCGAGCCCGACCAGCCTCAGGATCGAGTGAGACAAAGTTGTAAGACAGCAACTCGCGTCGTCCTTGATACGTGGCGCCAGCAGCGAGATGAAAGGACTCGCTATCTGGTGAGACAAGACTGACCACACCCAATTCATGGACGTGACCGTGGAGCAAAAAATCACACCGAGTGTTCAATAAGGCTGTTACGTCGGAAGCATCAAACTCCGAAAGCCACGAGAACGGGTGGTGAAGTAGCCCGACAACGAAGTCAGCCTGTGCGGTCTTTTCAAGCGCCTCCCGGGCCTGTCGCTCACCCACAACAATCCGTCCATGGTCATCATCTGAGCCGGCAACCCAGGCCGAGTTCAGTCCAACTATCGCCAGCCTTCGGCCCTTTAGTTCAAGAATGTGAGTGTAGGAGAGATCTGATGGCTCGACAGTTCCCGCCCAGGGAAACGTTGCCTTGAGGAAGTCGTAGTAGGGGCGCTGGCGATCTGTAAACAGGCTCCGCTCGCTGGCATTTCCTATGACCTGCAAAACAAGCTCGCAGGAACCAAGTGTTCGTGCTGATTCGACAAGAAACGGGGTCAGTCTCGATCTATCGACATCGTGGTTGCCCGGGACGCAATATATCCGACCTGTAGGCACCGCTGTAGCGGAACTTAGACTTCGAAAGAACTTCGTTGCGACCTCGTACTCCTCGGCACGTCCCGAGTACGCAACGTCGCCTGTTACGAAGATGCAATCGAAATCCTGGCGCCCCTGCTCAACGATCGCGGTCAAATCGCCAAGAAGCGGCGACAAAGCGACTTGTTGGTCGTACTGATCTCCGGCACGAATGTGCAGATCAGATAGGTGCAACCAGGCTATTTGCTGATCCATCGCCTCACCTTCGTCTTTTTCGGCTGCAAGCGCTAGTTAGGCATAACGCCCCCGCGGGCGCCTCCGGACGCCTCACCCCGGCATTTCCAGGTTTATGGTTACTTCAGAGCAGTCGCACTTGAGCACTTTGGCACTGGTCCGGGGGATCGCGCTCAGCCACGAGCCGCATTCCTCGCACCGAAGGCACGCGACTAAGTCTCGGCAAGCTGCGACCACCGGTTCGAATTCTTCTGGAGCAAAGTCTGCCCACTCATTAAAGTGCACAGCTCTGTTGACCACCCACTGCTCATCACCCTGACGCGTCTGGCACTCTGTGAAGCGCTGTTGTCGCTCTTCTGCAGCCTTTAGCGCATCCTCGTTCTCCCACGCCTTCGCCGACTTTACGCCAGCCTTCAGATGGTTCTTCATGCGGCTTACAGAGCTAGGCAGCAGATCTCCAAGGTCGTAGTTTCCGTCTGGCTTGTGCAGCGTGGCTGCACCAAGGCACTCGGCGATCTCTCCGAACACGAACTCCAGATACCGGCGAAGCGTCGTCGCGGCATCTGAGACTCGTTCGTCCTCCATGTACGTGTCGATTTCCTCCCACGCATCGGTCGCATTGTTCACCCGAGGACCATCCCCGACCGTCCAGCCACGGAACATGACCGCTGTTGTTCGGGTCACGAGCTTGGAGGCCTGCATCTGTCGAAGCCATGCCTCGTCATGCGTGGTGATGAGGAACTGTGTATTCGGGAACCTGTCCTTGAGCAGCCGGCACACCTCGCGCCGGTGCTGCTTATCCACGGACATCACGACATCGTCAAGGATGGCGAGTGTGAAGTCTGACTGAAACAGCTGCTCCATCAATGCGAGGTACAGACAGAGCCCCATGCCGTCCTGGTGCCCCTCGCTGTGATAGGCGCCGGGCGGAAACAGCCCGCGTTCGTAGAAGTCCACCGAGAGCTCCAGCTTGCCCGCAGTGGGTTCGAGCTTCGCGCTGAACTTGCCCTCGTCATCACGGTTAATCCCTGATACGACTTGGTGAAGTTCTCCTGGACCGTCCCGTACAGTTCTTGAAGCACTTCGTCTGCCGCCGCGCAGTAAGCGTTGTACGTTGTAACGAGCGAGCGTCCCGACCCTCTTCTTGCGATCCAGGTCGCGCCTCCGCTGCCGAAACACCGTGAGCCGCTCCTCCGCCACGATTAGCAGCTTTATCGCCTTGTCCTTGTCCGACGACTCAGGCAGCCCTCTCACGCGGTTCTTCAGGGAAACCAGATGGGTGGCAACCTCGGATGGCACGCCCTGCCAACTCGACCGCAGCCGCGCCGAGGATTCAACTACACCATCCACGCTGCCGAGATGCGTGCGAAAGCCCACCAAGTCATCTCGCCACTGTTCCAGTGCGATCGCTACTTGAGGAAGTTCAAGGAGGCTCGCTAGCGTGGCCACCGTATCTACGACCGTGTACAACGCCGTGGCCTTCGTGCTCAGCTGTTGCGCGGCCTTCTTCAACTCTCGCTCAATTACCTGAGCTTCCTTGGACGCCTCAAGCTTACTGCGCAGATGGGCGATCAGGGCATCGAGCTCCCATGGTGTGTCGCAAAGGGGGCAGGCGGGTTTGTCAGCCAACTGCAAGCCAGACTCGACTAAGCTGCGCTGGTGCAGTGCCGTCCGCAACCCAGGTCGCTCCGTCAGAAGATCGATCTTGCTTGTCAACTCAGAGGCTGTGTCATCGTCCTGCTTCACGCGGTCGATGGATTCCTGAAACGCTTCGAGATCGCGCGTGGCGGCCTCTTTGCTTGGCCCTTTCGGCGCATCGTCTCCGCTTGCCATCCCGACCGTGAAAGACGTCGTAGTATCGAGCTTCGGAAGCGTGTCGAGTCCGAGCACCTCGCGCTGCTTGTTGACAGCGAGTACATCGTCGGACTGTAGCATCTCGATATCGAGCGCTCTGCGAAGCGCGTCCGCGGCCGCGGAGCCTGCCGCATCTGCTTCTTTCGTTCTGCGATCTGCCGTGTTCAGCGCGGTCTTGAGCCTCGCGCGTCCCTCGTCGATCGCTTCCAGCCGCAGGAGAGTCTGAATGTCCTTCGAGCGCGTGCTCGCCTGCGCCAGAATGAAGCGCGCAATCTGTCTACGGGTGAGCGTCAACTCCGGATGCCGAGCCACTTCTTCGAGTGCAGCTACCACATCCGCATCCTCGGGCTCGATCTTGAAGGCATTCGGTGTCTTGACCTTGCGAGTGATCGACGCTTCTTTGTTCACGCTCGGGATGAACACCTTCAGGCGAACGAATGCCTTGTCAGGGTAGTCCCGAGCATCGACGTGTGGTCCATGCATCTTCACGCTTAGAGAGCCGGTGCCGTGCCCCGAGAGCCTCGTCATGTCTCCGGTGAGACAGAACTCGATCGCATCAACTACACCGCTCTTGCCTGAGCCGTTGGGTCCCTGGATCGCGAACGTCTTCCGATTCAGAGGCAGCGTGAGCTTCCGGATGCCGCGAACCTCCTCGATATGAACCTCATCGAGTTGGATCATGAGTCGCCGCCAATCTCCTTGTCGAAGAGTTGCAGATAGCTCTCGGCTTTCGGCACTTTCTCCGCTGAAAGCATCTCGTGGAGCTCATCTAGGAACTCCTTGGAGAGCTCAGGCTGCTTTGCCTTGACGTTATCGATGGACCTATCGACCACGCGCCCGCGAACCCCGGCGGAGACATCTTGCACTTGTTTCTCAGCCATCGCTGCCTCACTTAAGTCAATATTGGTAAGCGGCTCCAACGATCTAATGCCTAACGCCAAAAGCAGCGGCGCATTTATGCGTCCGACTGCCTTTTCTTGTTAGCTGTGATATCTCGCAACGAACCCGATATATATTTATGGATGATGCTGGAGACAAGAGTTTGATAGGGAATGCCTTCCTCTGATGCCCTGGATTGAACTGCAACGAGGTCCCGATTGGAAATACGAATATTTATACGTTTATCCTTTTTGAAGGTATTTGCGGCAGCAGCCTCCAATTCCTTTCTTCGGG
This sequence comes from Gammaproteobacteria bacterium, assembly GCA_022340215.1. Classification (NCBI taxonomy): domain Bacteria; kingdom Pseudomonadati; phylum Pseudomonadota; class Gammaproteobacteria; species Gammaproteobacteria bacterium. The sequence goes on along the minus strand of JAJDOJ010000104.1, from coordinate 10,854 downwards.
AGTCGGTTAATGTTGATTCGTATTCTCCGGATTCAACTGAATCAAGGAGTTCTTGTTCCTCTTTGGAGAGTTTTACTTTGCTCATGAGTCACCTCTGAGATATAGCTTGGTGAATTTGCGGCTCGGAATTACAGTTTTGAGAAATATTTCATCGTCATTCTCGACATATGGTACGAGGTAGGCGTAGCCGTCTATTGCAATCACAAATATCTTTTGATTGGGATGATCGATTGCATTCGGGTGAGATATATCATCTAGCAGGCCGCCGGTTTGTATATGGAAGATGGCCTCTTCAAAAGACGTACCTCGCTCCTCATCTGCTCGATAGCTCCGCGAAGCGGAGCTATCCAGTAATTCTATGGTTTCCGAATAGCCAACAATGTGCGGATTATTGCTCCAAGAAGACACAGTGGCCAACGGAGTCTGCAGGATAACTCGCCGAAATTATATGATATTCCGCGAGAAGCTAATCCGCTGCTTCGGTTACCCTGATGTCATCGTAGAACCTGTCCCTTGTTTTGGGCACGGGCGGAAGGTGACGCAGCATTTCTGACCGAAGGACCGCTCAACAACTCTCTGCAGACATTAGACATTCTCCAATTGGAAGCCGTCGGCTGCAACGGGTCGGGATCGGCCTATTGCGGTGCAAGAATACCCTCGCCCTCGCAATAAGGGCGGCTTTCGTCTCGGTTCAGGGACGGTTCGGTCATTCACGAGCGGGGTCCCCGGATAATCCCGGCGACCGGCGGGAACACCACACCGGTTGATGGCGAACGATTGATTCATGATCCGCATAAGGAAAGACGGCAAAACGAAACGCGAAATCGATGAGAAATAGATGCCCTCTGAACCGATGAGATAGAAAACGGTACAGGGAGAACACCGCCGTTTTTGGCGGCAAGCTGTCAGGTAAGGCGATTGCCGGAAAATGGCATACCAGATTGCGCCGGATTTTCGTTCGTCATCACGGCGCGACAACAGGCGCATAGTTGAATTATGTCACTGTTGTCGCAACACGTAGGACGGACGAAAAGACAAGCAGGATAGTATGTCATTTGACAGAAATCGCCTAAATACGATCACTGCCCATCCGGTAAATCAAACCCGCGCCTTGTCGTCCGGGCCTTTCACCTTATCGCCACGGTCCGTCCTGGGGGGGAACGGCGAGAACCAGCCGATTGCCACCAGCAGACCGCCCACGGCGAGGAAGGATACGATACGTTCCACGGTCCCGTGTGCGGCAAGGTCGATCAGGAACAGCTTGAGAACGACGGCAGCGATGACCGTGGCGCCCGAGACCCAGACCACGCGGGAGCCGAGACGCTTTGCCGTCAGCAGCAGTGAGACGCCGCTGACACCCCACAACATGGCCAACGCCATCTGTACCGAATTCGACCGGAACATGGCGTTGGCCTCCCAGGGCACACCCGCCCAGTGGTGCATCGCCCGCAGCAAGACCAGGTTGACCCAGAGGAAACCCAGGGAACCGAGCAGCATCCGGACCCCACGATCGGTCTCCTCCCGGGGCGGGAGGAGACCGATGCGGACCGTCTGCCACCACTGCCACAGGGTGAGGAGAACTGCGGCACCCGCCAGGTCCAGGGGATTGATCACGGGGAACCAGGGCAGGGGGGCCGAGCCGCCCGGGAAGCCGGCCGACCCAATGAGCCAGATCAGGATAGCGGCGGCGAGGACACCCCCGGCCACCACCCGGTAGGCGTCGGCCCATGCCTCCAGCGGCCAGCGCCGAACACGCAATATCATTTGCAGCAGAACCAGCGGGACGACGAGATGCGCGGCGACGCGCCAGCCTTGCCGGACGCCGAGCTGTTCGGTGGTGCGCCAAACGAACTCCCAGTCAATGACCGCGGCCGTCAGGAGCGCGGCAGCGACATGGCCAATGGCGAGGGAGCGATGGGAGTCGCGTTGCTCGATCCGATAGAGGACGAGGTAACAGGTGCCAAGAAACAGCGGCCAGGCCCAAAGACCACCGGATTCGGCCGGATGTTGCAGCGCGGAGACACTGAGTGCGAAGGCAGCCACGCCGGCCAGCGGTAGTCCGGTCTCGGCCCGGTGGAGCAAGCCCCAGGGCCAGCGGTGCGCCAGTGATTCCGCCACCAGCGCGGTGATCAGTGCATAGGTCAGAAAACCGGCGGGTCTCGCGGCGCTCGGATAGTACTCGGCGAGTTCGTGATACCCCGCACCGAACCACCAGAGGAGCGCCCAGACGAGCAACCACGGCGCGGCATCCGCCTCCGGGGGACGCGTGTCCCCGGCGGTGCGGTCCAGGACAAAGGCGCTCATGGCGCCGGCGATCGCAATCATCCCCGCGGCCAGGAACGGACCGTTCAGAAAGGCCGTTGAACTCGGGTAGGGATACCCGAAGACGAGAAACACCGCCGCCCCGGCCTGCAGCAGGAGGCCGAACGCCCTGGCACCCCGTCTCGACTGTCTGACGCCGATCCAGACCAGACCGGCGCCCTCGAGCGCCCAGGCCCCGGTAGTCTCCTCGGCGTCGAGCGCGAACGGAACGGCGACGGTCAGGAACACGATCCCGATCGCCAGAAAGGCCTCGGACAGGAGCTGCCGTCCCTCCCATGATGAGCGCCGTGTCAGTTTCGCGAGGACGAGATAGAAGGCGCCAAGCGCAAACGCCGACCAGGCGGTCCCGAACTCGATGTGGTGGACAATTTCCAGCTGGTAGGTGAAGGCCAGCGTCGGGGTGCCGAAGATCAGCGTCGCATCGACGAAGCCCCGGTAACGAGGCGGTTGGCGTATCGCGTAAAGCACGGCGATCGCGATGTAGAACAGAAAGAAAAGCACCAGAAATGGCTCCGTCGACGCGAACCGCGACGGTTCGTAACGCAGTACCCCCCAGATTCCGGCGATACCCCAGGTGAACGCGAACCCGAGGAGGTTCAGGGCCCGCCAGCTCCGGAACCAGGCCACGGCCAGGATTGCGGCATTCAGAAAGGCGTAGTAACTGAATAGGACGACATGATCGCCGCTGCCGCTGGAGGCGATGACAGGCGCCAGGAACCCGCCTGCGAAACCGAACCAGGCAAGCGGAGCGGCGTTCTGCAGGACGGCCAGCGCGGCGGCAAGCGCGCCGACCAGGAACAGAAGGCCGAAGGCGGGACCGGAACCGATCAGGTGGTAGACACCGAAGGCGCCGTAGACGTCCAGGTACAGCAGTCCCACCGCGGCGCCCTGCAACAGCAGGGCGTAGTTCCGTTTCCTCGTGAGCTCGTGCCAGCCGAAGCCGAGCAGGAAGAACGCGCCGACGGCGACGGCGGCGAGACGCATTTCCAGGGTGAAAACCAGCAGCTTCTGATCGACTGCGTACTTGATCAGAAAACCGACACCGATAAACAGCAGCAGGATCCCGACGCGTACGAACACATTGCCGTCGTTGAACCAGTCGCGAAGGCGAGCGAAGACGACCGCTCCACCCGATGCCGGTGAGGCGCCAACCGCGTCCTGGCGCGGTGTCTTATGCTCCTGTCGAACGCTGAGCGGCGGGCGAGCCGTTGGTTCGGGGCCCATTTCACCGGTCATCGGTCTAGCGGCCGGGACCGGACCGGGTTGCGAGCCGTTCTCGACCGTCGCCTTCCCGGCGGAGATTGCGTCGATTCTCGGTGCCGCCCTCTTTGCCCGATTCCGGTTTTCCCAGTCCGCGGCGAGCGCCTCGCGCAGGCGGGTCAGTTCCCTGTCTAATGCGCCAAGGCGGGTATCGAGCGCAAAGACGCGTCCCAGTGAGAACCCCAGCAGGCCGTATAGCAGTGGTGCGTCCAGGGCCAGGCCGAGCGCCAGACCCAGTACGGTCGCGATGATGGTTACTGCCAAAGTAGACTCCAGCGGTTCGATGAAGGGTTGTGTCGCTTCCGCGCGACGCTGTCCGGCGCGGCGACTCGTGTCGAGACAAGCGCAGGTGCTATGACTTTAGTGAAGTTCAGCGCGCTCGTGGGTTTGGCGATGCAGGCAGGCGAAGCATCGCGTGTCGGGGGTGCCCGGGGAATACCCCCAGTTTCCGTCCTCACGGGTGCTGTTCGCCGCGCCTTTTGCGGAAGGTGCTATATTGGGCCTGAGTTGGTATTGGGGAACATTTTTTTGGAACCATCTGGCCGGACAGCGGTTCGGGCAAGTTAACGTGGAGGGGCAGTTATGCTGGTGACGTTCTCGTGCGATTCCCATGTCAACATCACGATGTTCGGCGACGTCGCGGTGCATTTCCTGAAGATGATGGGGCTGAGCGAAAGGGTGCCGGGGAGACTCCGGGCGGAGTCCGTTAAGGACGCACTCGTCCGGCTGAAGCGGGGCGTTGCGGAGGAACAGGAGGTGGCCGATGCTGTGGAGTCCGAAGGGGATGTCGACGATGACGACGGGGAGGAAGTCAGTGTCCTGACGCGTGCGCTGCCGCTGATCGACTTGCTGACCTCTGCGGCGGCGCACGGAGATGACGTCATGTGGGAGAAAAGGGGATGGTGAGCGCCTTCCCGATCCCTGAAGCGGTTGTAAAGCTCGAACACCATTTGGGCCACTGCCGCATCCGTTAATCGAGGATCGAACTGGAACGGGCACTCACCGGGCGCATCAAGACAAACACCGCCAGGGACAAGGCGCCTGATCGACCAGTTCCAGCAGCCACGAAAGTATACTGTCAGTATCTGTAGCCCGGATGAAGTCGTGCAGAATCCGGGATTCCTCGACTTCCTCATGCCCGCTTCCTCATGCCCGCATCTCCCGGATTTCGCTGGCGCTTCATCCAGGCTACATCGAGGGGAATGACGCAACCCCCGCTTTATTCAAGGATGCCGTAACGCGCGAACCGGGCGAGCAGTTCACGGTAGGTCATCTGCATGCGTTTGCGCAGTTTTTCGTCGGACCACTTCTCCACGTTGATCCCGGCCTGGGCCGGCAGGCGGCCTGACCGGACTTCGTCCAGCAGTTCCTCCGCGATCTGTTCCAGTGAGCGGCGGCCGTCCAGGCGGGCGATCATCTGCGCAGCCAGATGGTCGAGATCCAGGGTAGCGCGGTGGGCGGTGACCACGTGTCCGGAACCGGCGGCGACCAGGGCCCGGGAGAGTCCGGATGCGGAGGGGGCTGCGCCCTTGTGTCGTGGTGCGTGGTGGGGGGAGGGGCAGGCGATCAGGCAGCGGCGCGCAAACAGGGTGAACAGTTCCGTCAGGCAGGGCCCGGTGTCGGTCGCATGCCGGGCCGCGCCCGCGGCCTGAAGCCTCGACTGTGCCGCAGGCAGCCAGTCCGGCAGGGGGAGACACTCCGGGTGCAGGGCACTCATCTCGACGACCATGGCCTTGGTCAGGGGATGGGTGATCGTCACCCGGGAGCCGTCGGCCCGTGAAAACGGTGCGGGTTTCACGGCGCAGGTCCAGCTTCGCCGGCGGCACGAGGTCGGCGGCGCAGGACAGGTCCGCAAATACGTCCAGCGATGGTTCGGCGATCGTGCGGGCGTCACCCCGGCAGAGCACGCTGCGGCGGAAGTTCCGGTTGCCGATAAAATCCATCCATTGTTCGATCTCGTTTGCGTCGTCGAATCCGCCCAGGTCCGTGTTCGGGTCGAGAATGTCGGCGGCCCTCAGCTCGATGTTGTCCAGACCGATCTCGTCAACGAGTGCCTGTCCGCTCCGGATCTGGGAGGCGGACAGGTCGATGCCGACGCAACGGGTCTGCGGATACCGCCAGGCCAGCGGAATCAGGTTGCCGCCGGAGGCGCATCCCAGTTCCAGGATTCGGGCCCCATCCGATGGGACCGGGTTCAGACCGAACAGTCGGCCGAGCACCGCCAGGTGCTCGGGGCTGGTGTCGGGGAAGGGGTTGCTCTGGTAGTGAAACTGATCGTAGGGGTCCACGGAGTGTCTCCCGGCTCCTCAGGTCGCAGGGCTGCGATCACCCCCAAAGGGCGCGCGTCATAGGAGATCGACCCGGGCCTGGCAGACGAAATCTGACGGTCCCCGGCCGGTTCGAGGGATGATCCAGGATGCGGGAGGAAACCACGATCCGGCACCGAATCAAATATGTTTTTCATCGACGAGGCGTATCCGTTCGAATCGGTCCGAGCCGAGCCCCGTCCGATCCCGTTGCCCGAGTCCGGCGCAGAACCTACCGCAATCCCCGCTCCGCCCACAGACGGGCGGCAAAAAGGGGAAGGCGTTTCCGGTGGATCGATGTCTGCTGCCCACCAGGCTTCCCGGCGAGACCGTAGACGACGATGGAACAGTTGATTCGCCGGCTCCAGGAGTTCTCCCCGCAGGCGGCGCCCGGTAAACCGGTTGGGGGTCAGCCCATCTGCGATTGCAGGTAATTCTTCAGCCCCACCTTGTCGATCAGGCCCAGTTGCTTCTCGAGCCAGTAGGCATGGTCTTCCTCCGTATCCGCCAGCAGCACCTCCAGGATCTCGCGGGTCTGGTAATCGCCGGCCGACTCGCATGCGGCGATCGCCTCTCTCAATGCCGAGACCACTTGTATCTCAATCTCCAGATCGTTGCCCAGCATTTCCGGAACATCCTTGCCCACCCTCAGGGGGACGCTCGCTTCCATGTTCGGTGTCCCTTCCAGGAACAGGATGCGCTCTATCAGGCGGGAGGCGTGTTCGGTTTCCTCTTCCATCTCGTGATTGAGGCGCTCGTGGAGCTTGCCAAGCCCCCAGTCCTCGTACATGCGCGAATGTATGAAGTATTGGTCGCGAGCGGCCAGTTCCCCGGCCAGCAGTGCATTGAGCTGCCCAATAACCTTGTCGTTACCTTTCATGGGGTCGTCTCCTTGAAGTTGAGCGCGTTAACTACGTCGCCGGGCGAAGTCACATTTGTGTGTGTCTGCAGGTAGTTCTCGATGCCAGTCTTGTCAATCGAACCCATCGGCGTGCTTCAGCCTCGAACGATTGTTTGTATTCCGGTTCGCCCAGCCCCCGGTGCGGGACATGCGAGCATGCACGAGATCCTGATTGATGGCGGTGAGCACGTTCTTGAGCACCGGATTCAGGCGCCGGATCGATGATTTTCCACTCTCCATGGAACCTCCTGATGTCGCTTGCCTGCGGGCGGATCGGGAACAGCAGTGCTGGCTATCCGTTGTCAGAGGATGGAGGGCTGGCAGTCACGATCGCGTGGGTGAGGACTGTCCCGATCTGCCGAGTATACATCACCGCTTTGTCCTGGGAAAATGCTAAGCCGCTGAAAAATTGAAGAAAACAATTCGCATTCAGTCCTGAGGGAGACTGCGTGTTGACAATGATTATCATTAATTAAGCAACCTGTCACCCTTCGGGGCAGGCAGCCAACCGTTCCATCTGACAACCCTGTCCGGGGGAAACTGATGAACCCGTACCAGATGCCGTGGTCGATGTTGCCGTTCGCGGTTGCCGTCATCGTCACCGGTGCCATGCTTTACATGCCTCTGTTCATGGTGCCCACCTTCCTCACTGCGGTGGCTCCGGAAGGGCCGCCGATTCTCGTCGAAGCGTCTCCGGATCGGATCGCGGAACGTCGGATGCGCTGAAGCGCCCTGGATGAGAGGGGTCCCGTGACGACGCGCTGTGCAGGCGTGTGGCGCGGGGAACCCGTCGTTTGGCGAGCCGCTCAGCGAACGACCGCACGGACACCCGACACGGGCGAGTGCCGGGTTTTCGGGGTCTGGACAAGATGTTTCTCCTGCAGCACCTTCAGCCCGTGAGTGAAGGCTCCCAGCCCGGCGCCTCGCAGCAGTACCAGGGGCTTCGAGCGTTCCTTGCAGACCTGCTTGAGACGCGAACAGGCGTTGTGGCTGATGCAGTCCAGCGGGCACATCACGGCATCGGCCCGCTCCAGCGCGTTATTGAGCGTGGCCCAGCCGTCGCTCAATCCGCCGTCGTGGTGAACGAACCGTCCACCGCAGCCCGATACCATCCGGCGCAGGTGGGGGGTGAGTTTCGAACGCCCGCCCACATACAGCACGCAGCGGCCATCCAGCCTTCCGGGGTCTTGCGGATCGGCAGGCAGCACACGGGTGCCCGTATCCCCTTCCTGCGAGGGGTGTGGGCGGGCGTGCAACCTCTGTTCGAAGTGTTCGATGCGCGCCGCGGCCTCAAGTGCTTTCTGCCGCCAATGTGCCATCTTGAGTCCGGCTGCTTCCGCGCCGGCCTGTGATCGCGCGATATCGCGTTGCAGCGTCGCGATCTGCTGCTGAAGGGATAGTAGCCGTTCCCCGCTCTCGAGTTCGGTGACCCGCCGGCGGAGGTTCGCAAGCTGTTTCCCGTTCTCGCGGGCGCGTTCGAGTTGACTCCCCAGCGCTTCGATGGTCTTCTGCCGCTCGCAGATTTGACGGCTCGTCCGGAACTTCAGGTCTCTCAGCTCCCGTTCCATTTCGGTATTTCGTTCCTCCAATGCCGGCAGCCGCGCCAGACTGATACGTGTCGAGGCGCCGGCAAGGTGCGACAGCATGTGCACTTCGGCGTAGACGCGATCGAGTAGCGACGCTGCGGCGGCGGGGTGGGTCAGGGTTGCCCAGAATGCGCCGGCGATGTCGCCGCGCGACACGGACTCGTCCCAGAATTCAGCCAGTGCCTCGGCCGATTTCAGGGGGCGGACCCGCCTGATCATGATCTGGTATTTCCGATCCAGGGTTTTCTGTACGAGTTTGGCGGGCCTGATACGTTGTCCGGCTGCGCTGACGAAGGTGAGATGAAAGTCGTAGTCTGTCCGGCAAGGCGGTTGCGATGTGAATTTGCACTGGCGATAAAGACGGCGCAGTTCCCGGATCGTCAGACAGGTACCGATGACCGGGCAATGAAATTTTGCCGATAGATCCCACAGTTTTGTCCGGGTGCTTTGTGGCGATTTGTGGGTATCGGATGTTGGGCCAGCATTATGATTCTCACACACGATTCGGCTCCACGGAGGTTCGCCGGAACGGAGATGCAGGCATCAGTGCCGCACCATGGTGGCGTGTTCCGGCTGGGCGATCCGTTCGGGTTTGCCGCAATCAACGGAGGGATTTCTACCCTGCAGCGCGCGCCACATGGGGAGCAGACGGGAGAAAAGTGCCCTTCTCCCTGCGCTGAGTTCTGTAGGTTTCGCCGCCGTCAATAGCTCCAGGTGATGCACGATCGCCATCGCGATGCGGCGGCTGGGACGGATGGCGTACTGGCTCATGAGGTAGTACAAGGCATTCTCACAGGGTTGAAACGGCAGTGCTTCTCCGCATTTCGGTCGCAATGACTTTCCGTCGGGCATCCGGGGTCCTCCGATAAACAGCCAAGATGGGTGATGTCTCCCAGCCAGTGAGACTGGAAGGATCGGATCGCCAAGTCCGCTGCGAGGTCCGCTATTCAACGTGTACGGCTGCTCCAGCAGAGGTTTCTCAAGTCCCGCTTTCGAGGGATCGTACGATTCCGTGGGGGTCTTGTGTTCCCCGAGAGAAAATATTAAACGTAATGCGAATCATTATCAATAAGATTTTTCGGGCGGTGGGAGAGTGGAGCGCTCGATTCACGGAGAACCGCCCAAAGGCAGAGCGGCGGCGGCCGCGCCCGGTTTCCGAGATCACTGGACGCCGCTCGGGGCCTTCAGGAGCAATTCTTGCGGATTGCGCAGAATCCGGAGGATCGGGGGGTGGGGGTGAATGGGTCGAGAGCGTCGCGCCGGAGATGTTGTCGAGATGACGGACATCATCATCTGGCGGTCGCGGTGGCCTGATCGATCAAGGGCGCATCCATGGCCGTCGCTGAACTCGACCAAATGCCGGATGTCGCTCCCCGGTCAGAACCTCAGCCGGTAGGCGGCCTCCGGCTGGTCAATGAAACCGTTGCGCGTTCCCTGCAGTTCCTCGATGACATCGTTGCGGTGTTTTTCCTGCGCTCCGGGAGGGTCTTGCCGGTGCCAGCGTTTCAGCGGCTTGCCCAGACGGGTGTGAAGATCGATATCGCAGGTCCCCCGCATGCCTCTCTCGACGATCGTCGTCTGAACTAGTTCGCCCGGAGTCCCTCGGCAAGACCCGGGAATACCGGCTTGCAGGGCTACGCCAGTTTCGATGCCCAGATGGCCAGTTTGTGCTTCATGGATTTCTGCGAGACCTGATCTTCGGGAATGGGTTGTATCACCTTGTCGTGAACCAGCAGCCGATAGATGTACTCAATTTTTTCGCTAGCGGAATCCGTGGGCTCGAATTCAACGACACCCCTTTTTTCACCGTATTTCATGCCTTCGACGATGGCCTTCTTGACCAGTTCATTTTCGTTCTTGAGCTTTTTCACGTGACCCTCCGACGCATGAGCAGGACGACCAGAACAAGCAGGAGCAACACGACCGGGAACCATTTCCAGACCGGAGCGATTCCGCTTCCCTTTATTCCGGAGACCCGATCGTCAAAGACGGTGTGTCCCAGGACGTCGAGTTTCAGCAAGGGGTCCGAATCGGCCGGAATGGCGAATGTATAGCGGTATGAACCGTCTCCCGGGTCTTCGTGCTTTAACAGGGTTCCCTTCAGTCGGCTCAATATGCATACCCGCTGCAACCTCGGCGCGCGCTATCGCTGGGGCATCGAAGGCGCCTTTCTGGTCGACAAGCACCAGGGCTACGCCTACGAGCACGCCTTCGCCAAGCACTGGGATGTCATGAAGGGCTACCATTACCTCATGCGCCTGGCGCACCTGCTCAATACCCTGGCACGCTTTTCCAAGGAGCTCAGCGCACTATTCTCCCAACTCGGGGTACAGGCGGCGATCGGCTTTATCCGCAATACCCTTACCGGACCTTGGCTGGATCCGCAGGAGATCGCCCAGCGGCTGAACCGACCCTTTCGATTACGCTTGATCTGGGCTCGCCCTGCATGCGATCGCCGCCACTTGTCCGACAGGTGGGG